>NZ_CAWMFQ010000014.1:0-23138 GCF_963866995.1 Aeromonas sp. ZOR0002
CCACGACCGGCCATCAAGGCACTCATGGCGGCCCACAGGGCCGCCACACCCCATCCCTGGCAGAACCACCAGATGGGAAAGAAGCCGGCAAACACCGCCACCAGCATGCTGTTGCGCATCTCCCGGGCCCGGGTGGCGCCGATAAAGACCCCGTCCAGCAGGAAGCACCAGACCGCCAGCAGCGGCATGGCCACCAGCCAGGGGAGCTGACGTTGCGCCTCGGCGATCACCGCCGGTATGTCGGTAATGTGACGGATGAGCCAGTGGCCCCCCAGGGCAAACGAGAGGGTGAATGCCAGGGCGATCAGCAGCGCCCAGCCCAGATTGAGGACGATGGCCTCCCGCAGCAGCGGCCTATCACGCCGCCCGATGGCGCGCCCTACCATGGCTTCCACCGCATAGGCAAATCCATCCAGCCCGTAGGAAATCAGCATCAGGAAATTGAGCAGCACCGCATTGGCGGCCACCGCCACATCCCCCAGCCTGGCCCCCTGCAGAGTCATGAACACGAAGCAGAGTTGCAGGCACAGGGAGCGGATGAAAATATCCCGGTTCAGGGCGAGCAGCCGTAGCAGGGCCGGCCACTGGCGCCAACGCAGCCAGGCGTTGTGCCACACCCCGGGATCAAGTCGGCGCAGATGCCGGCTCACCAGCCAGAGCCCCACCCCGAGCGTGCTGTAATCCGCCAGCAGGGACGCTGCGGCCACCCCTTTCACCTGCCAGCCCAATCCCAGCACGAACCAGGCATCCAGCACCATGTTGACGAGATTGCCCAGGATCAGCAGCAGCATGGGACTGCGTGCATCCTGCATGCCCAGCAACCACCCCATGATGACCAGATTGCACAAGGCCGCCGGGGCGCTCCAGATCCGCACCGACACATACTGACCGGCATAGGTCTGTACCTCGGAAGAGCCGCCACCGAGGGCGATGATGGCAGGCAGGAACGGCAGCAACAGGAGCAACAGCGCCATGCCCAGTCCGATCGCCAAGCCCAGGGCCCGCGCCAGGGTGTCGAGCTGCCCTTCGGCATGGGCTGCACCTTGAGCCTGAGCGGTCAGCCCTGTGGTGGACATGCGCAGGAAGCCAAGCAACCAGAACAGCAGATTGATGAAGGTCGCACCGACCGAGACGCCGCCGAGAAACCAGGCCTGGCCAAGATGACCGATCACCCAGGTGTCCACCAGCCCCAGCAAGGGCGTGGTGACGTTGGAGAACACCATGGGCAGGGCCAGGGCGAAGACGGCTCTGTGGCGGCGAGGATCCTTCAGCCAGGCGGGAATCAGCATGGTGCGCGCCGGGCTCACTCGCCAACCAGCCGCACGATGCGCGCGAAGTCGGCCACCATGGCCTGCATGTCCACGTGGGGCACCTCACCCGGTGCTACTTTGGGTCGGAAGGTGGCCACCAGCTTCCCCTCGGGGTTGATCAGCACGATGGAGGCAGAGTGGTCGATCAGGTAGTCCTTGCGATCCCCTTCCACGATGGAATAGACCAGCCCCAGATTGCGGACCAGAGGAAAGAGGGTACTGTGAGGTGCGGTCGCCGCCTTGAACTCGGGCTCGAAGAAGGCGGTATAGCTCTTCAGGCGGGCGCTGTCATCCCGCTGGGGATCCGCCGAGATGAATACCACCTGGCTAGTGGGGGCTATCTTCTTCAACGCCGGATAGACGCTGCGCAGATCCGCCAGCGTGGTCGGACAGACATCCGGGCAGTAGGTGTAACCGATGAACAGAAAGCTCCAGTGTCCCGTCAGGTTGGCAGGGGTAAAGGGCTGTGCATCCGCATCCGTGAGGGCAAACGGGTTGATGTCTCGCCCCGCCGGGTAGTAATCGGCCTGTTCCGGCACCGCGGGCTGACTCCAGTAATAAGCCGCCGCAATGGCGCCGATGAACAGCAACAGCAGCAGGTAAAAGCGTGGTTTAACCATATAAAACAAAGCCTTGCTTATGTTAGAAGCCCTGGGGGCAAAACCGGTAGGGGTCATTGTAACCCGCCTGCCCCCGCCGATGGCTAGTCTTGCATCCCGGCGGGAAAGCGTCTGTGCCATGGATAAGCCGCATCGGCGCCAAAACAAGAGCCCCGCTCTGGCGGGGCTCTTGTCTGTACAGGAAGAGGGATCAGGGCCGCAGCCTGTGCTGCGGCTGGGCACGTCTCAGGGGGACGCGCAGCGGGATGACGGGGGCAGTCCAGGGCTCATCCGGCAATCCGATGTCGTGATGACGGCGAAACAGACGAACCAGGCGGACAATCTTGTCTTTGGGGCACCCAAGCCAGATGGTCCAGCCATCTCCCTTGTGATAGACCCAGAGCGCATAGAACCATGTCATCCGACTGCCCTTGATGAATCGGGTGATGGAAGATGCGGGCGCTGCGGCCGGCACCGGATCCCACGGCGAGCTTGAAGCCATACCTGTCCTCCTTGCTCAACAGGTCACGCTGACGGGTCTCTTTGTCCTCAACGACGAACCAACCACGGCAGCGTACTGACTGTACGAGTCCCCAGTCTGAGGCGACTCTCCCTTCTGCGCACCGACCCGGCGATCATGCATCCCTGCCATGGCGTACTGCCCGGTGCGACTCCCCCTTCCCTGATCACCGACCATGACAGGGGCCTTATCAAAGGATATATCCGAAATGCATGTCGTGCGGCGAGACTGTGTGCACAGGAAGGAGAAGCGAAAAGGTGGGGAGGGAGATGCCATCGGCAGATGAAAATGAAGAGGCCTCCCGCAGGAGGCCTCTTCATCGCATCGGATGCTTACATCCAGTCGGCATTGCGGATCACGCCGACCGCCAGGCCCTCTATGGTGAGGTGCTGACTGGCGAGATCCACCTCGATGGGGGAGAGCTCTTCGTTTTCCGGCAGCAGCCACACCTGGCTGCCCTTGCGCTGGAAGCGCTTGACGGTGACGTCCTCGTCGAGCCGTGCCACAACGACCTGGCCGTTGCGTACCTCCTGGGTCTTGTGTACCGCCAGCAGGTCCCCGTCCATGATGCCGATGTTCTTCATGCTCATGCCCTGCACCCGCAGCAGGAAGTCTGCCCGCGGGTGGAACAGGGCGGGATCCACCTGGTAGTGGCTCTCGATGTGTTCCTGGGCCAGGATGGGTTCCCCGGCCGCCACCTTGCCAATCAGTGGCAGGCCGTTTTCTTCAGGCTGCACGTCCTCTTCTTCGAGCAGCAGACGAATGCCGCGGGACGTACCCGGCATGATCTCGATGACCCCTTTTTTGGCCAGGGCCTTTAGATGTTCTTCGGCCGCGTTGGCCGACTTGAAGCCAAGCTTCTGGGCAATCTCGGCGCGAGTCGGCGGCATGCCGGTCTCGTTCATGTTCGCCTTGATGAGCTCGAGTACTTCAGCCTGGCGAGGGGTAAGGGGTTTCATAGCATGGGCACCTGTCTTTTTATACAGCACACTGGCAGTATATACAGTGCTGGGGCCAAGGCAAGGCGCAACTGGCATTTGTCGCGACCCGACGCACATTTGTCCCTCCCCCTGCTCTGAAGTGCCGACTCATCGTACCTCTCGGCGACAAGCAACCGGTGATTTGCTATGCTCACGCCGCATTTTTTTGGAGAGCAGACGCACATGTCCCTTGGACAGAAGATTTCCAGAGCCATCCTGCAATGGCCGGTCAGCGGCTTGGTCAATCACAAGAGCCTGCCGGAAAACCCCATCACCGAGCTCAAGCTGGATCCGGCCAGACCCATCGTCTATGCCCTGAAGACCAGCTCGATCACCGACCTGATGACCCTGCAACAGTGCTGCGAGGATCTCGGTCTGCCCGGCCCCTTCACGCCGCTGGAGCTGAACGGTCAACTGCTGCCACGCTACGTCTGTCTGGATCGTCCGCCTCCCCTGTTCGGCACGCGCAACAAGCCGCTCCCCTTCCTGCAGGAGTTCCACCAGCTGCTGGACCTGCACAAGCAGGATCCGGCGCTGGACATCCAGGTAGTACCCGTCACCCTGTTCTGGGGCCGCGCCCCGGGCCGGGAAGGCGAGGAGGCCTCCGGCTGGAACATCATCAGCAGCCTGGCGCCAAACCGCCTGAAGAAGGCGCTGATCGTGATCCTGAAAGGGCGCGAGAACCTGGTGCGCTTCTCCCCGCCCCTCTCCCTGCGCTACATGGCGGACAAGCACGGCACCGACGAGGCCATCGCCCACAAGCTGGCGCGGGTGGCCCGCACCCACTTCAGCCGCCAGCAGCTGGCCGCCACCGGGCCCAAGCTGCCGAACCGCAACCTGCTGTTCAAGCAACTGCTGGATTCGAGCGTGATCCAGCAGGCCATCGAGGAGGAGGCCAGACGGGAAGGGATCAGCCTGGAGAAGGCGCAAAAGCGTGCCCACGGCTACATGGACGAGATCGCCTCCAATTTCTCCTATCGGTTGATCCGCCTCGGGGAGAGTTTCCTCGGCTGGCTGTGGAACAAGCTCTATCGCGGCCTCTCGGTCAACGGAGCAGAGCAGGTGCGTCAGCTGGCCCAGGAAGGGCACGAGATCGTCTACGTCCCCTGCCATCGCAGCCACATGGATTACCTGCTGCTCTCCTACGTCATCTACCACCAGGGCATGGTGCCGCCCCACATCGCGGCGGGCATCAACCTCAACTTCTGGCCGGCAGGCCCCATCTTCCGCCACGGCGGCGCCTTCTTCATCCGCCGCACCTTCAAGGGCAATCCGCTCTACAGCACGGTATTCCGGGAGTACCTCAACCTGCTGTTCGCCAAGGGCTACTCGGTGGAGTTCTTCACCGAGGGCGGGCGTTCGCGTACCGGTCGCCTGCTGCCCCCCAAGACCGGCATGCTGGCCATGACCCTGCAGGCCATGATGCGCGGGCTGGACAGGCCGGTGACCCTGGTCCCCGTCTACCTCGGCTACGAGCACGTGATGGAGGTGAACACCTACCACAACGAACTCAAGGGGAGCCGCAAGGAGAAGGAAAGCTTCCTGCAGGTGCTCGGCATCCTGCGCAAGCTGCGCAACTATGGCCGTGGCTTCGTCAATTTCGGCGAACCGCTGACCCTCAACAGCTATCTCGGCGAACATGTACCCACCTGGAAGGAGAGCATCGGCCGGGAGGAACGTCCCGAGTGGATGGCCTCCACCGTCAACCAGTTGGCCGAGCTGCTGATGACCCGCATCAACGATGCCGCCGCCGTCAACGGCTTGACCCTGAGTGCCCTGGCCCTGCTGGCCGCCGAGCGCCACGCCCTGACCCGGGACGAACTCCAGGCCCAGCTCAACACCTATCTGGACCTGCTCAAGCAGGTGCCCTACAGCCCGCACAGCACCATGCCGGACGAGGACGCCAGGACCCTGCTGGAGCAGGCGATGGAGCTCAACAAGTTCGAGGTGAGCGAGGACAAGCTGGGCCAGATCATCAGCCTGGACCGCTATCAGGCGATCCTGCTCACCTACTACCGCAACAACATACTGCACCTGTTCGCCATGCCCTCCCTGGTGGCGGCCCTGATCGAGCGGTGCGAGGGGATCTCCCGCAGCGAGATCGTCGCCCGCTGTGTCGACATCTACCCCCTGCTCAAGACCGAACTCTTCCTGCGCTATGAAGAGGACGAGCTGCCGGAACTGATCGATGCCCTGCTGGCCGAGCTGTTACGCCAGCAACTGGTCGAGGCACGCGACGGCGGCTACTGGGTCAACCCCGGCAACCAGATGCGCCTGCTGCTCTTGGCCGAAAGCATCCAGGAGACCCTGCAGCGCTACGCCATCGTGCTGACCCGCATGCTGGCCCAGCCCCACATCGAGGCGGAGCAGCTGGAAGCGGACGGCCTGATGATGGCGGAACGCCTCGGCACCCTGCACGGCATCAACGCCCCCGAGTTCTTCGACCCCAAGCTTTTCAGCACCCTGATCCACACCCTGCGCAGCGAAGGCTATCTGGATCCGGGCTGCAAACCGGATCTCGGCCGCTTCCAGGCATTGGCCGACAACATAGTGCCGCTGCTCAGCAACAAGATCCGCCGCACCATCCAGGCGGGCAACCGGCTCTGAGGCGTCGACACCCAACAAAAAGGCCGCATCATGCGGCCTTTTTTCATCAAGGAAGGGGGCAGGTTAGAGGTAGTGAACCATAACCCCGAGCAGCACCAGCGCCCCCACGTAGTTGTTGTTGAGGAAAGCCTGGAAGCAGGCTTCCCGCTGCCGCTCCCGGATCAGTCGCTGCTGGTAGACGAACAGCGCCGCCGCCCCCAGCAGTCCCCAGTAATAACCGGATCCCAGCCCCATCAGCTGCCCGATCCCCAGCAGGATCAGCAGGGTCGCCAGTTGCAGCGCGCCGATGATCCGCTTGTCGTGACGGCCGAACAGGATGGCGCTCGACTTGAGGCCAAGCTTGAGGTCGTCATCCCTGTCCACCATGGCGTACTCGGTGTCATAGGCGATGGTCCACAGCAGGTTGGCAAGAAACAACAGCCAGGCTTCCGGCGGCAGGGCATTGGCCTGGGCCGCATAGGCCATGGGAATGGACCAGGAGAAGGCCATGCCGAGCACCAGCTGGGGGATGGGGATGAAGCGCTTCATGAAGGGGTAACAGACCGCCAGCAGCAGACCGGCAAAGGACAGGCTGATGGTGAGCGGGTTCAACGTCAGCACCAGGGCGAACGAGAGAAGCGCCAGCACGGCGAACAGCACCAGCACTTCCCGCTCGGCGACCCGCCCCATGGGCAGCGGTCGCCCGGCGGTGCGTTTCACATGACCATCGAAGTTGCGATCCGCATAGTCATTGATGACACAGCCGGCGGAGCGCATCAGAAAAACGCCCACCACGAACACGGTCAGGATCCAGGGGTCAGGCAGGCCACCAGCCGCCAGACAGAGCGCCCACAGGGTCGGCCACAGCAGCAGCAGGGTACCGATGGGCTTGTCGATGCGGGCCAACTGCGCATAGGCCAGTCCCCGCTCCTTGGTTAACAGCTTCACTCCAGCTCCTTATCCGATGGCAACGAATGAGACGATAGCGAGGGCAGGAAAAGTTCATGGACCAGCAGTGGCCATTGCCCCAGAAACAGGCGGGAACGACGCCCCCAGACGGTGGCGGCCGGACACCAGGGATTGCTCGCTATCTCGAAACAGGCCAGTTGCAGGTGATCCCGCCGCGCCGGTGCCTCACCGAAAATGCGCTCTCCCAGCGGCTGCTCTCCCAGATCCTGCAAACCGCCCCCCTGCAAGGCCGCTTCGGCAAACAGGGTCCAACCCAGGATGGCAGGCCCGCCATCACCGTGCAGGATCACCTCGCGGCACATGCCTACGGGGGCCGACACCGCCACCAGCGCCTGCTCGTCCACCGTCAGCGACACGGCGCGATTGCCGAGCAGTTGCACCGAGAGGTGATGATTGTAACGACGCAGGCGCCGGGTCATGGAATCGGCCTCCAGCAACCAGGGACGCAGCGCCTCGGGTGGTTCGCACTCTGCAGGCGCCCGCCACGGGACGAGCTGGACGAGGGGAACAGTCAACTCGGACTTCACAGCTTCACCATCCGGAGATTTCCGTTGTCAGGTTAAAAACCGGTTTATTATCCGTAAATCAATGGCGAATTGTAAGAACATCCGTGCTTGACGGCCCCGATGGCAGCATCAAAAATGGGGCATCCGTCGCTGCCGAGCCATCCAGATGAAGATCTTCAGAATTCTGCTGCTGTCCCTGGGGTGTACCCTCTTGAATACACAGGCCTTCGCCAATGAGGAAGAGGCCACCGATCCCGCCTCCTCCGCCGTCCAGCCGGGATTCGCCTATCACGCTCTGGATCCGGACATCATCACCAACTACCTTGGCGACGGCAAAACCCTCGGCTATGTACGGGTGACGGTAGAGCTGATGGCCACGGACGCTGCCGACCTCAAGTTGCTGGAGCAGCACGACCCCCTGATCCGCGACGCCATCATCCGGCTGATTGGCAGCAAGACGGGCGCACAGATCAAGTCCCTGGTGAACCGGGAAGAGCTGCGCAAGGAGTGTGAGGCCAAGGTCAACGAGCTGCTGGTCAAGGAGACGGGCAAGAAGGCGGTCCGCGAGCTCATCTTCACCAAATACCTGTACCAGTAACCACACCGGGAGGGGTCCTGCCCCTCTCACCCGTTGCATTCACTGTCGAGGACGTCATGGGTCACAAGACGCTGTGTGAGTGGCGCCGTCACGAGATCCCCGCCGATCTCAAGACGCTGCGCAAGATTGTGCGCAAACCCAAATTCGTGTGTGGCAAGTGTGCCCGCAGCGCCAATGACAAGGATTACCTGTGCCAGCCGCTGCGGCTGAAGCATAAAGAAGGGTAGGTCCCTCTTCTCACGAAGAGGTTCACGCAATATTTCAGAAGAGAGAGGAAGGCTGATTTATTGATCAGTCCAGCCATGGCGACCCTGTTCAAACAGGCGACGGGCCTGCACGTCGTTGGGACAGACGCCGCGATACTCCTCTCCCGACCGTCCTGCCAGATAGAGATGCTCGGGTCGGCAATACCAGGCCAGCCCCTTCTGGCGACCCAGCTCCCAAAGGGCAACGTCCACTTTTTCCCCGCACTGGGTCTGGTGAAAAGCCACCCGATCGCCAGCAAAACCGAGCTTGCCGTCCGCCTCTCCCACGTCGCTCCACACCTTCTCGCAAGGGTCGTCGGAGTTGGAAACACAGCCCCCGAGCAGGGCGGCACAAAACATGATGACGAGTGAGCGCATATTCATCCTTGGCGTCGTTGGAATCGTTGTTGAGCCGCTGCCTGCCTCGTACAGCGTCATTTGAGCAGTTCATTCTAACCAGCCCGCCCCGTTCTCACCAAGGGCTGCCCCCCTCGCCACACAAAAAATCGGGCGGGCACCAGGCCCGCCCTCAGGCGTTACAGGGAGTCACTGATCGTCGAGAGGGTCATAGTCCTGCCAGCTCTCGTCATCCAGCTCCTCCAGCTCGTCTTCCCAGGATTCCGGCTCCCAGTCATCATCGAGATCGAAATCAGGCGTCTGCGTACCCATGCTCATTCTCCTTGGATAGTGCACCGGCCTACAAAGTCTATCCAGAATAATGGTGCTCGCCAGTGGTTCCGCTCAGAGCTTGACCAGGGTGCAGCCAGCCACCTGGAGTCATGGCTCCGGTGGCATCCACGCTCTGCTCCAACCCGGTGACAGACCGGGCGAACACGTCGGCTGGCAGTGCCCGCGCAGGGCGACGGTGCACCGACCTGGCCTTCGGTCACAACGCCTTGAACATGCTTGCCTCGCCCTGTCGTGGCATCGCTCGTCAGGTGCTCTGGCGCTTTTGCAATTGAAAATCCAGGGCGAGGCTCATGCCGGCCACCTCCTCGCCCGCCAGTTGGCGCAGGATCAGCTCCGCCGCCTCCCTGCCCATCTGGTGATAGGGGATCCTGACCGAAGTCAGCGCAGGATGACAGGCGCGTGCCACATCCAGATCGTCGAAACCGGCGATGGCGAGCTTGCCCGGCACGCTCAGATGGCGGCGCTGGCATTCGAACAGCACCCCGGCCGCCAGCTCGTCGTTGACGCAGATCAGCGCATCCAGTTCGGGCCAGCGCAGCAGAAACTCCCCCAGCATGGCCGCCCCCGTGCTAAAACTCGGCAGCTCAGAGGTATTGATGATGGCGTCCGGGGAGAGGTAGTTGTCCAGCAGCGCCTTCTGCCAGCCCTGCATGCGCTGCTGCAGCATCCACTGCTCCTGGCGGGCACAGAGAAAGCCGATGTTGCGATGACCGCGCTCGATGAGGTGGCGGGTCAGCTGATAACCGGCATCGAAGTTGGAGACCCCGACGTTCATGTCGATGGGATGGCGCGCCATGGCTCCCACCTCCACCACCGGCAAGCGAGCCGCCTGCAGGCGCTGCCGGATGACCTCCCCGGGATCCCCCCCAAACAACACCACGGCGGCCGGATTGTGCTGCAGGAAATTGCTGAGCAGGCTGGCCTCCTGCTGCTTCAGGTGCTGGGCATCCCCCAGCATGATCTGATAGCCCTCGGCGAGCAGGGTCTGCTGCAGCCCGGCAATCATATCACCGCAGGCGCGCTCCGCCAGGCTGGGGACGATGACCACTATGGTCTGGGAAGTGGCGGAAGCCAGCGCCCCCGCCGCCCGATTGGGGATATAGCCGAGTTCATCCACCGCCGCCTCGATGCGCTCGCGCATCTTGTCGGACACCAGCTCGGGGGTGCGCAGGGCGCGCGACACCGTCATGGCTCCCACGCCAGCCAACTGGGCCACGTCGTTGAGGGTCACCCGACCCGTGCTGCGGCGTTTTTTCGCTTCTGACATCCTTTCCCTTCCTCGGCATACGGGCATTCACTTTAAGGCAAAAGCGGGGCACTGACTATTTGCTCAAACCGGATTTTACCTTCTTTGAGGCCGATAAGGGGCAGGATGAATCCCTTCTGTGAGAGAAATGATAGCGCTATCACAGATCAATGTTAGCGCTATCTGGTAGCGCTAACTTTCGCGATCAAGCTCACAGTTATCAAGAGGCAAGATCGCTAGATTGGCGCCATCCTATCCAGCCCGGACACTGCCATGCTGACCCAATTGCTGACCGAGGAGGTCATTTCCATCGAAGCGGGCGCCCGCGACTGGCGCCACGCCATCGAGCTGGCCACCGCCCCCCTGCTGGCCAACGGCACCATAGAGCCTTCCTATGTGGCGGCGCTCTATCGCTCCCACGAGGAGCTCGGCCCCTACTACGTGCTGGGACCGGGCCTGGCCATGCCCCACGCCCGCCCGGAAGACGGCGTCAACCGGTTGGGACTGGCGCTGACCGTGCTGAAGGAGGGGGTCAACTTCGGCTCCGAGGGCAACGACCCGGTGCGGCTGCTGGTCACCCTGGCCGCCAGCGACAGCAACTCCCACGTGGAGACCATCGCCCAGCTGGCCGAGCTGTTCATGAATGAAGAAGACGTGGCGGCCATCATGGCGGCCACCAGCAAAGACGACATCTTGCGCATCCTGGCGCGTTATTGAGTGGCGCCCTGCGCCCGACAGAGGAAGAGAACATGAAGATTCTGGTTGTATGCGGACACGGCCTGGGCACCAGCCTGATGATGGAGATGAGCATCAAGAGCATTCTCAAGGAGCTGGCCGTGACGGCCGAGGTGGATCACCGGGATCTCGCCTCCGCCGGCAGTGAGAGCGCCGAGATCTTTGTCGCCACCCGCGACATCGCCGAACAGCTGGTCAGCATGGGTGTCAACGGTCGGCTGGTATCGCTGGACAACATGGTCGACAAGGCCGCCATGAAAGAAAAACTCGCCATCGCCCTGCGCGAACTGGGCGCACTCTAACCCCTTTGTGACTGTCTGGGCGGCTGGTGAGCCGCCGCTTCCATCTGCTTGGAGCTGACCATGGAATTTTTCAATTTTCTGATGTTTGACGTGCTGTCGGAGCCGGCCGTGCTGGTTGGCCTCATCGCCCTCATCGGCCTGATCGCCCAGAAGAAACCGGTGACCGAGTGCATCAAGGGCACGGTCAAGACCATCATGGGCTTCGTCATCCTGGGGGCTGGCGCCACCCTGGTGGTGAACTCGCTGGGCGACTTCGCCACCATCTTCCAGCACGCGTTCGGCATCAAGGGGGTCGTCCCCAACAACGAGGCGATCGTCTCCATCGCCCAGCAGTCATTCGGCAAGGAGATGGCGATGATCATGTTCTTCGCCATGCTGGTGAACATCCTGATCGCCCGGCTCACCCCGTGGAAATTCATCTTCCTGACCGGTCACCACACCCTGTTCATGTCGATGATGGTGGCAGCCATCCTCTCCGCCGGCGGCATGAGCGGCATCCCGCTCATCGCGGTGGGCAGCCTGGTGGTCGGCGTCACCATGGTGCTGTTCCCGGCCCTCGCCCACCCCTACATGAAGCAGATCACCGGCTCCGATGACGTGGCACTCGGCCACTTCTCCACCTGCTCCTACGTGCTGGCCGGCTGGATCGGCGCCAAGTTCGGCAACAAGGCCCACAGCAGCGAAGAGGTGCAGGTGCCCAAGAGCCTGCTGTTCCTGCGCGATACCCCGGTGGCCATCTCCTTCACCATGGGCATCATCTTCCTTATCACCTCCCTGTTTGCCGGTGCGGATTACGTATCGGAAGTCGCCAAGGGCAAACACTGGTTCATGTTCTCCCTGATGCAGTCCATCACCTTCGCCGCCGGTGTCTACGTCATCCTGCAGGGGGTACGGATGGTCATCGCCGAAATCGTGCCGGCCTTCAAGGGGATCTCCGACAAGCTGGTGCCCAACGCCAAGCCGGCGCTCGACTGCCCCATCGTCTTCCCCTACGCCCCCAATGCGGTGCTGATCGGCTTCCTGTCGAGCTTCGCCGCCGGTCTGGTGGGCATGGTGCTGCTCTACCTGCTGGGGCTCACCGTCATCATTCCAGGCGTCGTGCCGCACTTCTTCGTTGGTGCGGCGGCCGGGGTGTTCGGCAACGCCACCGGCGGCCGTCGCGGCGCTCTACTCGGTGCCTTCGCCAACGGCCTGCTGATCACCTTCCTGCCGGTGTTCCTGCTGCCGGTACTGGGAGATCTGGGCTTTGCCAACACCACCTTCAGCGATGCCGACTTCGGTGTGGTGGGGATCCTGCTCGGCCTCATCGTACGCTGATCACTCTTCCCCATCGGGGGCATGGCCAGCGGTGCCATGCCCCCGCTCATCTTCCCACACTGCCAGCCGGGCCCCACCAGCCCGAACAACGTCGAAAATATGTGCAAACACAGTGCGTTGGATCGGATTTTCACCCCATAGCGGCAGCATCTGACAGGGGAGTGCGATATGCTGATGCGCTGACGTTCCACCCGACCTCGCTCGAGGCCCTTTCCATGAAATACCTGGTAGTACAAACCAAACAGATAGGAGATGTGCTGATCTCCACCGCACTGTGCAACAACCTCAAGCAGCACGACCCTGCCGGGGAAGTTCATTATCTGGTCATGGATTACTGCGCGGGCATGGCAGAGGGAAACCCCAACATCGATCGGTTGATCATCATCGAGAAGGCGCGCCGCAACGAGTGGCGCTACATGAAGGATTTGCTGCTGGGCATTCGCCGCGAGCGCTACGATGTGGTGATCAACAGCCAGGGCCAGATGATAGGCCTGCTCACCTGCCTCTTCTCCGGCGCCCGCCTGCGGATCGGCTTCGACTCCTTCCCATGGCGCCTGGGCCACAACCGCATCGTGCGCTTTCGCCATGACACCGAGCATCAGGGTAACAGCACCCTGGTGGACGACCGATTTTCACTGCTCAAGCCCCTGGGTCTCGCCAGGGAGGATCGCAACTACTATCTCTGGCTCAGCGACGGGGAGAGACAACGGGGGCGCGAGATCCTGCTGGCCGCTGGCGTCGACCCGACCCGGCCACTCATCGCCATGGGAGTGAACTCCCTCGGTCACTACAAGCGCTGGCCCATCGACTGTTTCGCCGAGGTGGCGCGCTGGCTGATCGAGCAGCACGACGCCCAGATCCTGATCTACTGCGGGCCGGGGGAAGAGGAGTACAACCGCAGCCTGAAGCCGTTACTGCCAGCAGCGCTGCAGGCCAGCGTGTTTGACCATGTTCAGACCCGCTCGGTACGGGAGCTGGTGGGGCTCTTCGCCCATTGCCAGCTTTTCGTCGGCAACGACACAGGCCCACGGCACATGGCGCAGGCGCTGGATATCCCCCTGCTCACCATCGTCTCTCCCCTCGGACACTCCGCCATTGCCAATCCCGTCTCTCATCCCCGTTATCGCTTCGTCGACACGGGTCGCCAAGATCCGCAGCAGGAAGTGCGCGAGGTACAAATGCAGCTGGATCAGCTCTGGAGTCAAGTCACTCCTGTCACCGGCAAGCAGGCAGATGGAGACACGGCTCCCCTGCCCACTGTCTAGCACGGTGATGCCATATCGCCATCATTTGCGCAGGCGGAAGAACTCCTTCTGCCATTCATAGAGATACCCTGACCAGCCTTTGGCCTTGGCACGCAGGAACACAAGACCGGATGAGCGTTTCCAGCTGTGCTGGAACCAGTGCGTCATGTAGCGCTCTGCCGCCGGCTCGAAATGAATCGCCTCCCCCTGGTAGTTGTAGAAATAGTGCACGGGGGCGATCAGGGCGGTATCCCCTGATGATGCCAGCTTCTCCGAGACCAGGTGTGTCATGATCTCCGGCCCCATGTACATGGGAGAGGACATGATCTCCTGTTCATAGAAGCGCACCAGCTCGGACAGCATGGCCGAATCCTGTCTGGCGTAGATGACCGCGGTGCCGATCAGCCGATCGGATTCGTAGCCAACGCCAAAGGCCACGGACTCGAAGAGCGGGAAGGGATCCTGGTTGATGGTGACATCGGTATCCAGATACAGACCCCCTTCCTGAGCGAGGATCTTGAGCCGCAGATAATCGGTCACGAAGGCCAGCAGGCCTCGCCGGTAGCACTCCCGGGCAAAGGTGCACTCCTGTATCCAGCGTTTGACCTGCGGATCCGTGTCCAGCCACAGCTTGTAGCTGTAACCCTGCTTGCGCCAGTCATCGATGCACACGTGCGCCAAAGGAGGCAAGCGGCTGCCGAGCCAGATGGCGTGAATGGTTCTGCTGGTCGTACTCATGCCTTGCCCCCCGCCTGTTTCATGTTCCACAGGGCCATCCTGACGAAGCGGTAGAAGCGATAGAGTTCACGGGTCAACTTGAATCCCAGCGGAACTTTCTTCAGCACGACCTGATTCTGGATGTCGCTGCCCATGTCCCGCGGACTGTAGATGGCATAGGGAATCAGGCCGGTACAGATGAGCCCGGTGCGATAGGACTCACCGATGAAGTTGTCGACCGAACAGAGCCACCGCTGGCTGTGGGCCAGCAACCGGCGGGCCCCCTGGGGAGAGATGCTGTATCCCGTGGTCCAGCACGAGTTGTTGTGCCAGAACATGAGCTGCATGTTGTCCACTGTAGTCAGGGCCGTGGCGGTACCGATCTGGGGTTCCACCTTCACGTACTCGTACTGTTCGTGGATCTTCGGCAGGGTACCCACCACCTCTTCAAAATACTGGGTGGGCAGGAAATCGTCTTCCAGGATGAGGATGGGCTCGTCGAGCTCGACACACTTCTCCCACAGCAGATAGTGGCTGGCATAGCACCCCTTTTCCCCGGGCGTCAGCGGTCTGCTGCGAAACCGGATCCTGTGCTGATCATCCGGCAGGGCCTGCAGCCGCTCGGGCAGCCCCTCAAAACCGTTCACTGCGCTGAAAAATTCGAAGGGGATGCCTCTGGCAGAGAGCACAGACTCGACACGACTGCGCCGCTCGACGGCCCTGTCCAGACTAATGACGTAAATTTTCATGACCTTCCTTTCCAAGCCTGTTCAGTTCCCAATGCAATGCGGTCGAGTAGATGGCGCCCATGAAGACGCTGAATACCCACTGCCCGGAACGCATGTAGAAGAATGATTCGAAGTTGTTGATGATGAGCCAATAGAGGATGAAGGAGATGGCCAGCATCTTGATGAAACGGGACGAAACCGGACAGCACAGCACCTGGCGGAGCACCGAGAAAAGTGTGCCATACAACACCAGGAAACCGGCTACCCCCCAGCACACCAGTGTTTCCATGTTGGAGTTGTGCAGGTGACGAAACTCCCGGGTAATGTAGTCAGGCAGCGCCTTGGAGAGGGTGATCACCAACGACTGGCTGCCATAGCCTGTCCCGAAGAAGGGGTGAGCCAGGAACCACTGGATGGCCTCCAACCAGGTCTTCAATCGCACACCGATGCTGAAGTCCCGTACCTCGTTCCAGTTACCCGTCAGGATGGCATGCACATCCCCCTGATGCACGAAGCCGGCCAGCAACCGCTCCCGGATGAACGAAACCTGATACAGCGCCAGCATGGTCATCAGCAAGATGGCGTAGGTCAACACTACCTTGCGCCTTGGCCAATGCTCTCCTCCCCCCAGCAAGGGGAGGATGGCCAGCGAAGCCGAGATCGCCAGCCAGGACTGACGGGACTGCAGAATGACGGAGAAGACCCCGAACAACAGGATACCAAGCAGAATCCCGGCATTGCCCAGCGCCCGCTTCCTGAATTTCGATGTAAGCAACAAGAGCACAAAAAACAGGAAGCAGGCACCCGCGATCAGGGAGCCGTGCTGGGCATTGCGGTAATTGAAATCAACCCTGGCCCCATCAAGACCTGTCTCGACGATGGAGAAGAAGGAGGAGTGATAGGCAAAGGTGAAAATGACACCGAGGCAGAAGGTCAGCAGGGTGATGACGATGCGGCGCGGGTCCCCCTTCAGCCAGTAGGCGAGACCAAGGAAGAAGAAGAGGTATGCCATCGACTTCACAGAAGGGTATTTGAGGGCATAGTCGGGCACGAACTGTCTGGATGCGACCCAGCTCAGGCTCTGTACCACCAGGGCCAGACAGAGCAGTTGAAAGATCCTGTTCCTTGTAAAGAAGGCCCTTTCCACATAGAAGGCCATCAGGGTGGCCAACACTATGATGGTCTGGCAGACGTCGGCGATCAGCTGAATCGAATCCTTGAACAGGGTGTAACCCAGAATATTCAGGAAGATGAAGTTGCCGAACGCCTGGCCGTGAAAGATGCGGAGAAAATAGTCACTCGTCGATGAGTCATGATCTGTCATACGGAGCAAGGTGTATTCCCTGTCAGGTTTTTCGGAAGACATAGTTGCCACGGATCTTGCGCCACAAACCGAACATGTCTGTGCGGGGGAAGATGGCGATCCGGCGGATCTGGAACGGATCCCGGTGCATGGCTCTGGGGCCGCTGTTGGTGGCCACAGCATAGCGATAACCGGCGGCAACGGCCTGGGATTTTGCACTGTCGTTCAGATCCCCGTAAGGATAGGCAAACGAGATCAGGGGATGGCCGAGCAACTGCTCCAGCCAGGCCTTGTTGGCCTGGATCTGGTGGGCCTGCTCCTCTGGGGGGAGCGTGCTCAGGCGGGGGTGAGTCAGGGTATGGCCCCCGATCTCCACATGACCGGAGGCCACCAGCGCCTTGATCTCCTCCGGGGTCATCAGGACCACCGGGGTATCGGGGTGGGTCGGGTGCTCCACATCCCAGCGATTGTGATCCTCACCGGTCACCACATAGACCACCGCCTTGTAGCCATACTTTTCCAGCAGCGGCAGCATGCGGGTGAGGTTGTCCCGATAGCCGTCGTCCACGGTGATCATCAGGTACTTCTTGCCGTATTGCAGCCGGTGGATGAACCCGTTCTCCGCCAGGTCGGCAAATGTCAGCGTCTCGTAGCCCAGCCACTTCATCAGCTTGAGGTGCTTCTCGAACATGGCGACCGGGAGCCAGGTGCCATGCACCCCCTTTTCGCTCTCGTGCTCGATGAAGCGGTGATACATGATGACCGGCATCTCCCGGCGCAGGGTCTCGACCACGGCATCCTGATAGACGGATTCCAGCCCGGTCACGATGCCTTGCAAATCATACTCTTGCAGGATCCGTTGGCGCACTGGGTCTGGCACCACCTTGGAGGCCAGCGCCGAAGGGATCTGCGCCTTCAGACCGGCAAAATCGATGGCCAGATCCCTGGGGCCGATGTCGCCGAAGTTGCTGGCAAGCGCCTCGTCCAGATTCTGCTCCGTCACCAGACCGATGGCCCTGGCTTCGCCGATGGCAAACGCCGGACGACCGCACAGCAGCGCCTCCATCGCCACCCGACCGGCACCGATCACCAGATCGCAGCCCGCCATCAGGGCGGGCACATCGTCCACATAACCGACGAAGTCGACCTTGTCCTGAAAACGGGCAAAACGCGCCGGCACCTGGGTACCGCTGACGACGCGCACCCGGCAGGCTTCCAGATCCAGTACCTCGTCCAGCAACCGGTAGCAGAGCTCCCCCTTGGGACCGCTCAGCCGACCAATGATGGCGATCACCGGTTTGTCGTTGTCCGGTATCGGCACGGGCTGGAACTTGTCGGTCTCGATGCCGTTGCGCAGCACCTGCACCATGGCCGGGTCCACCCCCAGGTTGTCGATGATCTGGCTGGCGATATCCTCGCACACTGCCACCGCCCGATAGCCCAGCGCATGGAATGCCTTGCGGGAGGCGTGTACCGGCTGGCGCCCGTGCACCGTGGTGATCATGGGGGTGCCGGTCAGCTTGCAGGCGACGTAGCTGCTCCAGCCCGAGGCGCGCGAATGGGCGTGTACAAGCTGGATCCTGTGCTTGCGGATCAGATAGATGAGATAGAAGACATGCCAGAAGCGGCGCAGGATGCTGCGCTTGTTGAAGCGCAGCCGAAAGACCGGCCCCAGAGTCGGTTTGGTCAGGGTGTCAGAGACGTAGAAAACCTGGTGGCCACGGCGGGTCAGCTCGTTGCCGACCGTGGTGGCATAGACCTCCGCGCCCGTCACTTCGAGCTGGGAGAGAGCCATCAATATGTTCATGCAAGCGCATCCGATCGACGGGTGGCCAGAGCCACCCGTCAGAGGGGGATCAAGCCCGGTTCAACCAGGCCATGTAATCGGCCACGCCTTCGGCCACAGTCTTGAACTCGCCGTCATAGCCGACGCCGCGCAACTTGGTGAGATCCGCCTGGGTGAAGCTCTGGTAGCGACCCTTGAGGTGATCCGGGAAGGGAATGTATTCGATGGCGCCTTTCTGGTGATGCCTGATCACGGCTTCCGCCACGTTCTGGAACGGCTCGGCACGGCCGGTGCCGCAGTTGAAGATGCCGGAGTGCTGCGGATTCTGCCAGAACCAGAGGTTCACCTTGCAGACGTCGTCCACGTAGATGAAGTCGCGCATCTGGCCGCCATCCGGGAAGCCGTCACAGCCCTCGAACAGCTTGGGATTGTCACCCTGCTTCACCTGGGTATTGAGGTGGAAGGCCACGGACGCCATGGAGCCCTTGTGCTGCTCGCGGGGACCATAGACGTTGAAGTACTTGAGACCCACCACCTGGGAGTTGATCTCCGGCATCCAGCGACGCACGTACTGATCGAACAGCTGCTTGGAGTAGCCGTAGACGTTGAGGGGCTGCTCGAACCTGGGATCTTCGATGAAGTTGTCGTTGCGCCCGCCATAGGTCGCGGCGGAAGAGGCGTAGATGAAGGGGATTTCCCGTTCGATGCAGTAGTGGAACAGATCCTTGGAGTACTCGTAGTTGACCTCCATGATGAACTTGCCGTTCCACTCGGTGGTCGCGGAGCAGGCGCCTTCGTGGAAGATCACCTCGATGCCGTCATCCCACTCCTCGAATTCGTCACCGGAGACGATCCGCGCCTGGAACTCGTCCTTGTCCATGTAGTCGGCGATGGTGAGGTCGACCAGGTTGACGAACTTGGTGCCGTCGGTCAGGTCATCGATGACCACGATATCGGTCCGTCCTTGAGCGTTCAGCTGCTTGACCAGATTGCTGCCGATAAAGCCAGCACCGCCAGTTACTACGATCATGGAGTTTGCCTCGCGTACGTTGTGGCCCCGTGTGACTGCCTGTTAAAGCTGTGTATAGTGGGCCAATTTGAAATTGCCGAAAAGTTTATCACGGGCCGCAAGGGGATTCGACCTCGATGACTTTTCCCCTTCGGGCCCGGCAGAGGGACCAGCGATGAAGACCAGAGACAGGATCATCCACAGCGCCACCGAGCTGTTCAACGATCAGGGCGAGCGCAACATCACCACCAACCACATTGCCGCACACCTTGGCATCAGCCCGGGCAACCTTTACTACCACTTCAGAAACAAAGAAGACATCATCCACTCCATCTTCGATCAGTACGCCCGCCACCTGAGCGACAGCTTCACTCCGATCCGCAGCAGCGAGATCCGGCTGGAGGATCTGATGGGCTACCTGGATGCCATCTTCTATTTGATGTGGCAGTTCCGCTTCTTCTACGCGAATCTGCCGGACATCCTGAGTCGCGACGAGCTTCTGCAGCAGAAATACCTCAAGGCACAGGAGCAGCTCCGTGCCACCGTGGAGACGCTGCTCAGAAGCCTGCGCGAAGGCGGTATCATCGCCGTCAGCGATGAAGACCTGCCGGATCTCGGCCAGACCATCAAGATGGTCGTCACCTGCTGGATCCCGTTCCAGATTGCCCAGGCCCCGGCCACCCGCATCACCAAACCCCTGCTCTACCAGGGGGTCTTGCGGGTGCTGTTTTTGCTGCGCCCCTACGTGCAGCCACAGGTGGCCCCCCAGATACATCAACTGGAGCAACATTATCACCAACTGGCCCAACCAGCCGGGTGAGATCTGTTTCACAATTGTTGATTATCAGCATAAAAATTTGAATTTATACGCAGGGATTACAGTAAAATGTTGCCCATTCTAGGGTCTGTCGGCGTTTCGTCGCGACCGTGACGACGCCGAACCGTGCGGGTTGCACGGCCCGGGATCCTGATAACACAGTCGATACAGCAATGAGGACCGAGGATGTCTAACGGATTCTATCGTCACCTGACCGAACAGCTCGAACAGGTCAAGGCGGAAGGGCTATACAAGCAGGAGCGCATCATCACCTCGGCCCAGCAGGCCCAGATTGCGGTGGGCGGCGAGCAGGTACTGAACTTCTGTGCCAACAACTACCTGGGGTTGGCCAACCACCCCGACCTGATTGCCGCCGCCCATCAGGGGCTCGAGAGCCACGGCTTCGGCATGGCCTCCGTGCGCTTCATCTGCGGTACCCAGGACCAGCACAAGGAGCTGGAGCAGAAGCTGTCCGCCTTCCTCGGCACCGAAGACAGCATCCTCTACTCCTCCTGCTTCGACGCCAACGGCGGTCTGTTCGAGACCCTGTTCGGTGCCGAAGACGCCATCATCTCCGACGCCCTCAACCATGCCTCCATCATCGATGGGGTGCGGTTGTGCAAGGCCAGGCGCTATCGCTACGCCAACAACGACATGACCGAACTGGAAGCCCAGCTCAAGCAGGCCGATGCCGACGGCGCCCGCTTCAAGCTGATCGCCACCGACGGCGTCTTCTCCATGGATGGCGTCATCGCCGACCTCAAATCCATCTGCGATCTGGCCGACAAGTACGATGCGCTGGTGATGGTGGATGACTCCCACGCCGTCGGCTTCATCGGTGAGAACGGCCGCGGCACCCACGAATACTGCGAGGTGATGGAACGGGTCGACATCATCACCGGTACCCTGGGCAAGGCGCTGGGTGGCGCGTCCGGTGGCTACACATCCGGCAAGAAAGAGGTGATCGACTGGTTGCGTCAGCGCTCCCGTCCCTACCTCTTCTCCAACTCCCTGGCACCCTCCATCGTCTCGGCCACCATCAAGGTGATCGACATGCTGGCCGAGGGTCACGACCTGCGTGCCCGCCTCAAGGAGAACAGTGCCTACTTCCGCGAGCGCATGAGCGCCGCCGGCTTTACCCTGGCCGGTGCCGATCACGCCATCATTCCGGTCATGCTGGGGGATGCCAAACTGGCCGCCGAGATGGCGAGCCGCATGCTGGACGCCGGTATCTACGTGGTGGGCTTCTCCTTCCCCGTGGTACCCAAGGGTCAGGCGCGCATCCGGACCCAGATGTCCGCCGCCCATACCCGGGAGCAACTGGACAAGGCGATCGATGCCTTCATTCGCATCGGTCGCGAGCTCGGTGTGATTTGATCACATGGCTGGCTGATTAAAACGGGGGCCAAGGTTGGGCCCCATTTTATTACCCTCTGTACCCGGCATGGCGCCGTGAGGAATCTGTCATGAAAGCACTCTCCAAACTCAAATCCGAAGTCGGCATCTGGATGACTGATGTCCCGGCTCCCGAGCTCGGCCACAACGATCTGCTCATCAAGATCCGCAAGACCGCCATCTGCGGCACCGACATGCACATCTACAACTGGGACGAGTGGGCCCAGAAGACCATTCCCGTCCCCATGGTGGTGGGGCACGAGTATGTGGGAGAGGTAGTCGCCGTCGGCCAGGAAGTGCGCGGCTTCGCCATCGGCGATCGCGTCTCCGGCGAAGGCCACATCACCTGCGGCCACTGCCGCAACTGCCGTGCCGGTCGCACCCACCTGTGCCGCAACACCATTGGTGTGGGTGTGAACCGCCCGGGTTCCTTCGCCGAATACCTGGTGATCCCGGCCTTCAACGCCTTCAAGCTGCCGGACAACATCCCCGATGAGCTGGCCGCCATCTTCGATCCGTTCGGCAACGCCGTGCACACCGCCCTCTCCTTCGACCTGGTGGGTGAAGACGTGCTCATCACCGGCGCAGGCCCCATCGGCATCATGGCCGCTGCCGTCTGCCGTCACGTTGGCGCCCGTCACGTGGTGATCACCGACGTCAACGAATACCGGCTGGAACTGGCCCGCAAGATGGGCGCCACCCGTGCCGTCAACGTGGCCAAGGAGAAGCTCTCCGATGTCATGGAAGATCTCGGCATGACCGAAGGGTTCGATGTGGGGCTGGAGATGTCCGGGGTGCCCAGCGCCTTCCAGGACATGATCGACAAGATGAACCACGGCGGCAAAATCGCCATGCTCGGCATTCCGCCCTCCACCATGGCCATCGACTGGGGCAAGGTGATCTTCAAGGGACTCTTCATCAAGGGGATCTACGGCCGCGAAATGTTCGAAACCTGGTACAAGATGGCAAGCCTCATCCAGTCTGGCCTGGATCTCAGCCCCATCATCACCCACCATTTCCATATCGATGACTTCCAGCAGGGCTTCGAAGCCATGAGCTCCGGCAAGTCCGGCAAGGTGATCCTGAACTGGGATTGAGGACACGCGGAGGGGCGCCTGGGCAATCAGCGTGCCCTCTCTTGTTCAGCCTCACGAAACCCGGCGCATGCCGGGTTTTTTTATGTGGGATCACCCCTTCCCGCTCTGCCACTTTGTTTGCAGATTGCTTAACACTTCACACACAAGCGTTTAAATGACTGTAACTATTCGGTTATAATCCCGTCGTTTTCTGGGGATAATAAGAGCCTGCTGGGAGTACATGAGCGTGTTGAAAAAACTGAGCTATTTGCTGGCTGCCGGGATGGCGGCCGCCACTCTGTCCGGCGCAGTCCTTGCCGCCGATGACATGTCGACAGAGGCCATCGCCGAGCGTATTGCCCCGGTTGGCCAGGTTTATACCGCCAAGGATCTGGAAGGCATTGCGACCGCGGCGGCCGCGCCTGCGGCAGCCTCCTCCGGCCCCCGTGACGGCGAGACC
>NZ_CAWMFQ010000014.1:23148-30623 GCF_963866995.1 Aeromonas sp. ZOR0002
TGCCTGCTTCGCCTGCCACGATACCGGTGCCGCCGGCGCCCCCAAGCGAGGTGACAAGGCCGCCTGGGAGCCACGCATCGCCCAGGGCTTCGACACCTTGCGCAAACACGCCATCGAAGGCTTCACCGGCAAGGCTGGCATGATGCCACCGCGGGGGACCTGCGCCACCTGCAGTGACGAAGAGATCGAGAACGCCATTCACTACATGATCGACAAGCTCTAAGTAATTGAAAGGGCTCCTCTTGCAGCCCTTTCAATCCCATCACTTCCGACTACGCTTGAAGGTAAGTTTTTTCGGGAGTGTTGCATGTCAGTTCAGCCCACCACACCGCCAGACTCGCACTCCTTGCTGGCGGTCGTCTCCTCCATCATGGATTTCCCCGCCCCCGGCATTGCCTCCCCCGAGGATTACGCCCGACTGGTCGGCCTGCTGGACACACTCTGCCCTCTGCAACATTTCGCCATGCTGGGGCTGGCCGACGGGGGGCTGAACTGGCGCTACACCTATCAGCTTCCCGACGTGTTCAAACAACAATTGGGACGGGAAGAACCTCGCCTCACCGAACAGCTCACCCGGCTCGATGAAGGTCAGGGCTGGTGCGTGCAGCCTGTGGAGCATATCGACGTGCAGTGGTTGCTGGCACGCAGCACCCCGGAGCAGGCACCCACCCTGAGGCTGCTGCTGGAGTGCCTGGCCAAACGACTGCACGAAACCCAGACCGGTACCCAGCTGGCGGGGCAGGCTTCCCCTCTCATGCAGCGGGATCCCCAGTGGCAGGAGAAAATCGAGAAGATCGGCCGAGTGATGCGCCTGGCTCACAACCTGCCTCAGCATGCCCTGTTTGCCCAGTTGGAAGCTGTGTTGCGCCAGATGCTCTCAGTCAGCGACATGTTGCTGATCCGGCTGGAAAACCAGCGGCTGGAGCGACTCTATCCACCACACCTGACATACGACGATGACATCATTCGGGCCATGTGCCACAGCACCAACAGCGTAGAGCGCCATGAAGAGGGACTTTACTGGTACAGCCTGCCCCTGCGCCAGCAGCAGCAATACTTTGCCCACCTCATCCTCAACATGACCCGGCCTCTGGAAACCGATGACAGGCTGTTCCTCGATTTCCTGCGCCATCAGCTGACCCTGTTGCTGGAGCTCAAAAGGGTGCGACAGCAACTCGATGAGCTCAACTCGGAGGAGTCCATCAACCAGCGACTCCAACAGCTGCGCCAAACCAACTTGAGGTTGCAGAAACGGCTCAAGCATCATCAGGAGCTGGAGCGGCGGCTCCAGTTCAATGCCCTGCACGACCCGCTGACCCAGCTGCCAAACCGGGCGCTGCTGATGAATCACCTGCATCATGCCATGACCCGCTACCGCCGTTACCAGACAGCCGGCTTCACCCTGATTTTCGTCGATGTGGATCACTTCAAGCAGGTCAATGACGCCCTGGGCCACAGTGCTGGCGATCAGTTGCTGCAGGAGCTGGGCAGCAGGCTGCAAGGCTGCATCCGGCAAAATGACATGGTGGCGAGGCTCGGAGGGGACGAATTCGTCATCTATCTGGACAACAGCCAGCGGGAAGAGGACATCAGCCCCGTGCTCAATCGCCTGATTGGCCGTATCGGCCATCCGTTCCGGCTCCAGGGCAACGAACTGACCATCACCGTCAGTCTGGGGGTCGCCAGCGTGACGGAGCAAACGGCCGATGTCAGTGAACTGCTGCACCAGGCAGACCTCGCCATGTACCAGGCCAAGCGCAACGGTCGCAGCCGCATCGTCATGTATTCGGAGGCCTGTACCGAACAGGCGGGGTCACCGGAAGAGCGGCTCTTCAGAGCCTTGCGGGAAGGGCGGATTGTGCCTTACTTCCAGCCGGTGATCAGGCTGTGTGACAGCCGCCTGGTCGGACTGGAGGTGATGGCGCGCTGGATAACGGAGGAAGGGGAGCTCAAGGATGCATTCGACTTCATTCCTCTGGCGGAACAGTGCGGCCTCATTCAGGATCTGGACCGCCAGATCCTCAAGCGCACCTGCCAGCAACTGAAGCTTTGGCAACCCGCCTCAGGGGTCGGTCGTTTCAGGATAGCCATCAACCTCTCCGGCAAGCACCTGGCCAGCCACGAGCAGATCATGCAACTGCTCACCATCATGGAGGAGGAGGGTGTCATCCCCGCATGTTTCATCTTTGAGTTCAACGAACGCGAGCTCTCCCGGCAGAGTGCCGACTCCCTCACAGCCCTGCATGAACTGAGGGCGAAAGGGATCCAGGTCAGCCTGGATGACTTCGGCACCGGCTTCTCTTCTCTCAACGCCCTGTTTCACTTCCCGGTGGATTACATCAAGGTGGACGACAGCTTCACCCATCGCATGTTGAACTCACCCAAGGATCTGGCGCTGATCCGCGCCATGCGGGACATCTGCCAGGACCTCGACTTCACCCTGGTGGTCGAGGGGATCGAAAATCAGCAACAGTTGCAAAAGCTCATCGAGCTTGGCTGCGCCCTCGGGCAGGGGCGCCACATCTCCCCCCCGCTGCCAGGAGCCGATATTCCCCCTCTGCTGGGTCAGGCCGCCCGAGAGGCCAAGCCTTCCGGCCTCAATCCTTCTTGAACAGGGCCCGCAGGTTGGCGACACCAACCTGCCCCTTCTGCTGGCGTTCCTCTGCCGTCACCTTCTTCTGGTTTTCCCACTCCAGGTCATCCTGGGGCAGCTCCAGCAGGAAGCGGCTCGGCTCCGGCCGCACCGACTCGCCAAACTGGCGACGCTCCTTGCAGAGGGTAAAGGTCAGCTCGGTCTGGGCCCGGGTGATCCCCACGTAGGCGAGGCGCCGCTCCTCCTCCACGTTGTCCTCGTCGATGCTGGTCTGGTGGGGCAGCAGCCCCTCCTCCATGCCCACCATGTAGACATAGGGAAACTCCAGCCCCTTGGAGGCGTGCAATGTCATCAGCTGCACCTGATCCGCCTCATCCTCCCCTTCGTTGCGCTCCATCATGTCCCGCAGGGTGAGGCGAGTCACCACCTGAGCAAGTGTCATCGACTCCTCCAGCTCATCCCCCTCCAACATCTCGCTGATCCAACGATAAAGGGTGGAGACGTTTTGCATCCGCATCTCCGCCGCCTTCGGACTGGGGGAGGTCTCATAGAGCCACTCCTCGTAGTGGATCTCCTTGATCATGTCCCGCACCGCCTCCACCGGATTACCGCGCAGCGCCTGATCGCCAAGGCGTACCAGCCAGTTGGTAAATGCCTGCAGGGCCACGAGGCCACGGCCGGAGAGGTGCTGTTCCAGCCCCAGCTCGAAGCTGGCGGCAAACAGGCTCTTGCCGCGCTGATTGGCATACTGACCCAGTTTTTCGAGGGTAGTGGGGCCAATCTCGCGGCGCGGAAGGTTGACCACCCGCAGGAAGGCGGTGTCCTCGTCCGGATTCACCAGCAGCTTGAGGTAGGCCATGATGTCCTTGATCTCGGTGCGGGAGAAAAACGAGGTGCCGCCGGAGATACGGTAAGGAATCCGGTTAGTCATCAGCGCCTTCTCGAAGATGCGCGACTGATGGTTGCCCCGATAGAGGATGGCGTAATCCTTGAACCGGGTGCGGTTCATAAATTTGTGGCCCATCATCTCGGCGGCGATCCGCTCCGCTTCGTGCTCTTCGTTCTTGGCGAACAGCACCTTGAGCTTCACCCCCTCATCCAACTCGGAGAAGAGCGCCTTGTCATAGACGTGCGGGTTGTTGGCGATCAGGATGTTCGCGCACTTGAGGATCCGCCGCTTGGAGCGGTAGTTCTGCTCCAGCTTGATCAGCTTGAGGCTGGGGAAATCTTCGCTTAGCAGCACCAGATTCTGCGGCTTGGCACCGCGCCAGGAGTAGATGGACTGGTCATCATCCCCTACCACGGTAAAACGTGCCCGCTCGCCGACGATCTGCTTCACCAGCTCGTACTGGCTGGTGTTGGTGTCCTGATACTCATCGACCAGCAGATAGCGGATCTTGTTCTGCCAGCGCTCGCGCACCTCCTGATTGCTCTTGAGCAGCAGGGTCGGCATCACGATGAGGTCGTCGAAATCCAGCGCATTGTAGGCCACCATCTGGCGGTGGTAACGCTCGTAGAGCTGGGCCATCAGCACCTCTTCAGGCCCGCGGGCGATGCGCATGGCGCGGGCAGGCAGGATGAGATCGTTTTTCCAGTTGGAGATCTGGCTGATGAGGGCCGAGAGCTTGTCCTTGTCGTTGTCGAGCTCTGCCTCGGTCAGCTCCTTGAGCAGCGCCAGCTGATCGGTGTCATCAAACAGGGAGAAGTTGGCCTTGAGGTTCAGGCTCTTGTGCTCGCGGCGAATGATCTCGAGCCCCAGGGTATGGAAGGTGGAGACCATCAGCCCCCGCGCCTCCTTGCGACCCAGGGTCTGGCCGACCCGCTCCTTCATCTCCCGCGCCGCCTTGTTGGTAAAGGTGACCGCCGCTATGTTGCGTGCGTTGTAGCCGCACTGCTGCACCAGATAGGCAATCTTGTTGGTGATGACGCGGGTCTTGCCCGATCCGGCACCCGCCAGCACCAGGCAAGGGCCGGAGACATACTTGACCGCTTCGTTCTGATTGGGGTTGAGCTTCATGGGCCGGATCTCTTGGCTTATGATGAGGGGCGGCATTGTAGCAGAGATCCCGCAGGCAGCCGAAACCGGGCACGGGATCCCGCCACTTCATCTTGTGTTTGCCCGCCATTTTCCGGATCATGACCGACTTTTCCAGACGAGATGAGGGAAGCATGAATCAGCAACAGCACGCCCGGCTGCGCGGCCAGTTTCCAGCCTTGGCGCAGGAGGTGAACGGCCACCCTCTGGTCTATCTGGACAACGCCGCCACCACCCAGAAACCGCAAGCCGTGCTGGATGCGATCAATCACTACTATCGGGCCGACAATGCCAACGTGCACCGCGCCGCCCATGCCCTGAGCGGCCGGGCCACACGCGCCTTCGAAGATGCCCGCAAGACGGCTGCCCGCTTTATCAATGCCCCTCGCAGCCACGAAGTGATATGGACCCGTGGCACCACGGAGGCGATCAATCTGGTGGCCCAGAGCTGGGGGATGAGCGAGCTGAGGGCGGGGGATGAAATAGTGCTCAGCACCCTCGAGCATCACGCCAATATCGTCCCCTGGCAGCTGGTCGCCCAACGCACCGGCGCGGTGATCCGGGTCATCCCCCTCGATGAGCGGGGCGATCTCGATCTGGCCGCCTATCACGCCATGCTGGGGCCACGGACCCGACTGGTGAGCGTGGCCCACGTCTCCAATGCCCTTGGCACCGTCAATCCAGTCAAAGAGATGGTGGCAGCGGCCAAGGCGGTCGGGGCCCTGAGCCTCATCGACGGCGCCCAGGCGGTGGCCCATCTCGTGGTGGATGTGCAGGCTATCGGCTGCGACTTCTACGCCTTCTCCGGCCACAAGCTCTATGGCCCGACCGGGATCGGCGTGCTGTGGGGCCGCACTGAGCTATTGGAGCGAATGCCCCCCTGGCAGGCCGGCGGCGAGATGATAGACAGGGTCAGCTTCAGCGGCACCACCTTCAACACCCTGCCCTTCAAGTTTGAAGCTGGTACTCCTCATATTGCCGGCGCCATCGGCCTGGCCGCAGCCATCGACTTTGTGATGGAGCAGGACAGGGACTCACTGGCCAGCTATGAAGCGGCGCTGACCGACTATCTGGTTGCCGGACTGCAACAGGTGCCAGGGCTGCGTCTGGTCGGCGAACCCGGTCAGCGCGCCGGCGCGGTCTCCTTTCTGCTGGACGACATCCACCCGCAAGATGCCGCCACCCTGCTCGACATGCAGGGCATAGCCCTGCGGGTCGGCCATCACTGCGCCATGCCGCTGATGGAATCGCTCGGTATCGGCGGCACCATGCGCGCCTCGCTGGCCTGCTACAACAATCGGGACGATGTCGACGCCCTGCTGGCCGCCCTGCACAAACTCCGTGACTTCTTCTAAGGCAGACAACCCCATGAACAGCCTCGCAACCTACACCCGGATAGGCGTTGAGCCCAATGCCGATACCATCCGTCAGCAGTTTGCCGCAGCAAACGGCTGGGAGAACCAGTACCGACTCATCATCCAGCTCGGCAAGCTGCTACCCACCTTGCCAGCAGAGTGGCAGCAGGCAGAGAACCGCCTGAAAGGGTGCGAGAGCCAGGCCTGGCTCAAGGGAGAGGTAGGTGAGGACGGCAACTGGCATTTTGCCTGCGACTCCGACGCCCGCATCGTGCGTGGCCTCATCGTCATCGTGCTGGCGGCGTTCAATCATCAGACGGCCAACGCTATCCAGGCTTTTGATATGGATGCCTATTTCAGTGAATTGGGGCTCGAGAAACACCTGAGCCCGTCGCGAGGCAACGGGCTCAGGGCAATCGTCTTGGCTATCCGGCAGCAGGCTGCCTAACCCACCTGGTTCAGTGGTCGATCAGGCTTCGCCAATCGACCCTGTGTCTTCATTTCCGGCCTCTTTCTCGGCGCGGGCTCCCCGCTCGGCGATCTTCTTCAATACCCGGGACGCGGCAACCAAGCCAAAAGTGGCCGTCACCGGCGTCACGGCACCGAAGCCGGAGGCGCAATCCATCTTCATATTGCCGTCGCTGGCCGCCTTGGCCTGGCAGGTGCCGCCATTGCCATCCGGATAACTCAGCTGCTCGGTTGAGAAGACACACTCCACCCCGAATTTGCGCGCCGGATTCTTGCTGAAGTTGTGCAGTCGGCGCAGGTCGGAGCGCACCTTGGCGGCCAGCGGATCCTGAATGGTCTTGGCCAGGTCGGCCACGGTGATCTGGGTCGGGTCCATCTGCCCGCCGGCACCGCCCGCCACGATCACCGGGATCTTGTTGCGCTTGCAGAAGGCAATCAGCGCCACCTTGGCCTTGACCGAGTCGATGGCATCCACCACATAGTCAAACTCCCGCTTGATATGCTCGCTCAGGTTGTCGGCGGTGACGAAGTCATCCACCTCGATCACCTCGCAATCCGGGTTGATGGCACGGATGCGCTCGGCCATCACCTCCGTCTTGAGACGGCCGACCGTGCCCTGCATGGCATGGATCTGGCGATTGGTGTTGGTGATGCAGATGTCATCCATGTCGATCAGAGTGATCTGGTTGATGCCGGCCCGAGCCAGCGCCTCGGCCGCCCAGGAGCCGACACCACCGATCCCGACCACACAGACTTTCGCCTGACTGAAGGAGCCAAGGGCACGCTGGCCATAAAGACGGGCAATGCCCCCGAATCGCTGTAGATACTCTGCTTTCATACCACCACCTTGCTTGAGGGCGGCCATTATAGCGGCAACCTCTCTCAGGGGCGATGATCGGATGATGGTGGTGTTGATGTGAGAGAAAAGGAGTGCGGTATCGAAAACGAAAAAAAGCCCAGTCTTTCGACTGGGCTTCTTAAGTAGTGGCGGAGCGGACGGGACTCGAACCCGCGACCCCCGGCG
>NZ_CAWMFQ010000015.1:0-3435 GCF_963866995.1 Aeromonas sp. ZOR0002
AGTAGAGTGTGAAAAGCAATATTTCGAACGGCTCAAAAGTGTCTAGAGAAGCCGGGGCGATTCAATCTACCCCTTTTCCATCTTGGCAACTGACAGATCTGACAGTGCTATTTCTCTTGGGGATTGGCGCCACTATCTCCAGCAACAATGCTTCCAAAATTGGGGCCATCCTGGGGCCAAAAAATGCAGAACTGATGGGTTTGGGGCCAAAATGGGGCCACAAAAAGAGCTATGAAAAGCCGAGGTTAGCTGTCGGATATTGATTGTAAGATTCTGAATTTGCCAGCTTTATGCGGCTCTTGTTAGCTCTAGCTGGCTTTCAGCTTGCCTCAATGGTTCATCGTGTAAATGAACTGAGCCATCGAGGAACACAATCCCCCTCAACAGGCAGAGCTTGGCCGGAGAGGCTCCACCGAAAGCCATCAAATCAACGTTAGTACAAAAGCTAGTACAGATAAGTCGGCTGTTCAGAATACAGCTTAATAATCAGTGTGATATTCGTGGGTTTCATAAACGTGGAAATAGAAGGTAGGCTTTGTCTGCTGGCTCATTTCGTGGTTCTGAATTGTGTTTATATGCTTGAAAAACAAGTCGTTATACGGAGTGTTATCTCAGATTGTCTCACTTTGTCTGATCTTGATTCAGTCCGTTTCAGACCAGTTTGGTACGTATCTGTGTACACGTCAGGGCGCGTTAATGTGTCAGTGAAAAATCAGATGGCCAATCACAGGAGAGTCATATGCCACTTACTGATGCGAAGCTACGTGCCCTGTATGGTAAGCCCTACTTTGGTAAGACGGAATTGTCAGATCGTGATGGATTGTCAGCTCGGGTCACCGAGCGTGGCACCATCTCATGGCAATATCGCTATCGCTGGCAAGGAAAAGCGGCGAGACTCAAAATTGGACGCTATCCCGACCTTAAACTCGCTGATGCCAGGGCATTGATCCCTGCTATCCGTGGTGCGCTGGAGCGTAATGAACACCCTAGAGTTTTCTGGGATAAGCTCCACCAGAAGCATGATGTCACACTGAAACAGTGCTGCGAGCATTTTCGTGAGCACCATCTGCCCAAGCTGCGGCCTCGTACGGTCATGCTCTATGAGCATACCATGCAGCGCTATTTCGAACCTCTGTTTATTGGTATTCCGGTTGAACAGATCCCGTTTTCCAGCTGGCTGGAGTGGTTTGATAAAATTGGCAAGAAAAAGCCCAAAAATGCCGGTCATTTATTACGCAGATTAAAGTCCATTCTTAGTTTTTGTATTCGGAGAAATCTCATTGGCGGCTCCCCGGTGTTGCAATTACGCACCGAAGATGTTGGATCTCAACCTGAGAGAGGTACTCGTGTGCTGACCATGCGTGAACTCGCTCAGATTTGGATTGCATTTGAACAGAGCAGGGCCAGCCGCGGATTAAAATTGGCCGCCAAACTGGTGATCCTGCTGGGCTGTCGCAGTGGCGAGGCATTGGGGGCGCAGTGGAGTGAGTTTAATCTGGAGGAGCAAATTTGGACGGTTCCCGCTGCTCGTGCCAAAAGTGGATCACCAATACGTCGGCCTATTCCTACCCGGGTGATGATGTTGCTGCAAGAAGCGGCGGCGAAATCTCGGCTAAAGGGGGGGCCAGTATGTCGCTCGCCGGTGAATCCAAAGCAGTCATTGAGCAGTGCGTCCCTGATCCAGCTAGCAGAGCGGGTGCGAGATAAACTGGATCTTCCGTATTGGCGTATGCACGACATGCGTCGGACGCTGAGTACGCGTTTATCGGAGGAGCGCATCATGCCACAGGTAACCGAGAAAATGCTTGGTCACAGGATGGCTGGTGTCATGGCTATTTACAATCTTCATGATTGGACCAATGAGCAACGTGAGGCATATGAGTTATGGGATAAAAAATTAATGGAGGCAGTGAAATCCATTCAGGAAATGTAAATATAATGGAGTCATTGAATAGCGGTATAATTCATCATCTAAGATGAGCGGTTTTCCCTTGATATCCAACTGCTGACCTCTGCGGCAGAATAAAAACCTTTATTGTGTGGCGGTGGAAACTTGTGTTCTTTAATCCACCTGTACAGAGTCGATCTAGATATGCCAAGTTTTTTTAATAGTGCTTTGGTTTTTATTAGTGCTGGTTCATTCTTGTTCATATAGCCTCCTGTTTTTTAGGAGGTTAAACATCATTGGTGAATGTGTCAATTTGCTCTATTCTTAGGCGACTTGCTTTTGTGATATATAAAAGCAAGTCGCCATGCTCATACTATAAAAATGAACTTTAAAACTGTTTTCGTATATTATAAAAGCAATGAAAATGGTCGTGTATCAATATGGCTCATGGTCATGATATGTAAATTTCAATGGCGGAGGTGCTCGTTCTGTCTCCTTGGTTGCCTTTAGGGTAGGGTTTTGCTTCAGAGTTGAATCCACCGCAGCCTAATATGCACCCCTACTGCTTTATTCAATTGGCCCTCCCTCATGTCACTGAGTCAGCGAACACAATTTGTATCATCTGGGGCGATCCGTGATGGCTTAGCTAGAAAATCATTAATAGCCATAATACCCAATTCCATTTTTCTTCGTGCGGAGACATTCGCTGAGTGAACAAGAATTAGGGAAGGTGCGAATAAGCGGGTTATGTCTTCCCAACTGATTCGTGGGCTAAAAATTCTCGTGTCTGAACTGACTTTTTCTCCCACACACGCCTCGAATAAGCCTATTTTGGCCGTTTATTCGCCATTTCAGGCGCTTTCCCGGTTTTTTGTGAGATCTCTCCCACTGACGAATCATCTGGTCCACCCGAAACAGGTTGGCTAGGGTGAATAACATCGCCAGCTGGTTATCGCTTTTCAGCAGCCCCTTGTACCTGGCCGTCACAAAGCCGAACTGTCGCTTGATGATGCGAAAAGGGTGTTCTACTTTGGCCCGGATGCTGGCTTTCATGTATTCGATGTTGATGGCCACCTTGTTCTTACGCGGATGCTGCTTCAAGGTTCTTACTTTGCCAGGACGCTCAGCGATCAGCCAGCCCACGTCCACTTCGGCCAGCGCCTCGCGCTCGGGGGCCCCTTGGTATCCAACCTCGGCTGAGACAAATTTTTCTTCTCCATGCAGCAGGTTGCCTAACTGATTGAGATCATGCTCGTTGGCTGCGGTGGTGGCCAAGCTGTGAGTCAGGCCACTCTTGGCATCGACACCAATGTGGGCCTTCATGTCAAAGTGCCACTGATTGCCTTTTTTGGTCTGATGTATTTCAGGGTCGCGTTGCTGCTGTTTGTTCTTGGTAGAGCTGGGTGCCATCAATGATGGCGGCATCGACCAAGGTGCCTTGGATCATCATGGCGCCTGCTTCGGCCAGCTAGTGATTGATGGTCTTGAACAATTGGCAGGCAAGCTGATGCTGCTCCAGCAGGTGGCGGAAATTCATGATGGTGGTG
>NZ_CAWMFQ010000016.1:0-42867 GCF_963866995.1 Aeromonas sp. ZOR0002
CGGATCCAGCGCGGCCACCACCCGTACCTTGGGCCAGCTGGCGTGGGAGCCGTAGAAGTTGGTCACGCACTTCTCGTAATCCCCCGGCACCAGGGCCGAATAGGCGGTCTGGTACCCCACCAGATCGCACTCGAAGGAGTAGCCGCCAGGTCTGTCCGGGTAGTATTTCCAGTTGCCGTCCCAGTTGGTGTAGAGCACGTCGGTGGCGCCGTTGAGGTTGAGACTGCCATAGGGGGTCTGCTGCCAGCAGGTGTTCTTCTCGTCCGCCAGCAGCGGGATACCGTAGTGGGCCGCGAGCCCCTCCCAGTAGCGGATGCGGTTGACCGGCTGGCCCTTGTTCTTGTTCTGCTCGCCGCACTCGATGCCACCGTTGATGATGTTGATGGTGGTGCCAAAGCCGTAGCCGATGCCCGCCGCCAGCTCACGCTGGGAGGGCACCCAGGTCCGGTCGATGACGTGCAGCATGGCGGGTTTGGGAGCCTGGGGCGTCAGGAAGAACCAGATGGCGGAGGCGAGGTTGAGCCAGGAGTCCGCCACCAGCCCGGGGTTGTTGAGGAGCACGGTAGCGTCGCCGTCGAACATGGCCTCGGAGAAGGCGCCGTAGTTGAAGTGATAGGAGAGCTGCTTGGCGCCGCGACCGAAATAGCCCTGACCGGTGCTGCAGGGCCAGCGCCGGTTCTGCCAGTCACTCTGGCCACACCCCGTGGTGTAGCCGGTCTGCCCCTCGGACCAGCCCATCTCCCGCACGTGCACCAGGGCCTGTTGCCACTCCTCCAGCCCCAGGGGGTTGTCGGAGACATTCTCCTTGGCGATGTGGCCGCCGGTCTCCTGGGCAAAGTGGGCGAAGGCGGTGATGATGGACTTCTTGCAGATGGCGTCTGCATTGCGCCCGTCCGTGTAGTCGCCGCAGAAGGCGGGGAACTTGCCCACCGCCCGCAGGAAGCGCTCGTAGGTGTACTCCGGGGCGGCCATCTGGGTCAGGAACTCCCAGTCCGATTCGGTGAAGACCCGCTCGACCCGCTTGACGTTGTCCGGGTTGCCGGGGGCGCGGGCCACGATGGCCTCCACCACCGAATTGGGCCGGGTGGCCAGGGCGTGGGACCAGATCCCGTACATGGGGTTGGCGGTCTTGGCCTGGGCCGCACTGGCAAGATCCGCCGCCGCCATCACATAGCCGCCGCTGTTCTGGGGATCGGGCTGGATTGTCATGGCGCTCTGGCCGGGCAGTGCCCAGACGAGGGCAACCAGGCAGGCGGTGCGCGTGAGCATGAACATGGGTAACCATCCTTGTCTTGAAAATGTCAGGGCGAGCATAGGCATCCTGACAACTAAATTCACGACAAGAATTAAGAATTTGGCGAAATTGTGAGCCACGCCTCCCTGCACTCAGATGGCGCTCGTTTGCAGGGGGATCCAGCCCCTGGCCTTGTTGGCGCAGCCATCCGACCTGTGCGGACGCTTGTTCAGATCCCCCCTGCGCGCACCGCCCGGATCAGCAGATTGCGCGGGGTCATGGGTTTGGGGCAGAAGGTGCCCACCTCCACCCGGTAGCCCTGCTCCTCGAGGAAAAGGGCGCGATCGAGCAGCAGCCAGATTTCCAGGGGGCGGCGAAACAGGTGGCGCACCAGCTCCATGCGGGCGACATCGCCAAAACGCCGCTCCCCCTGTGCCAGCAAGGCGGCGTAGTCGAGCCCCGCGGGCAAGCCCATCCCCTTGCGTTCGGCGGCCCAGTGGCAGAAATCCTCGAAGTCCCCGGTCAGCAGGCTCTTTTGCAGGTTGGGCACCGGCAGGTACTCATCCACCCCGCGCACCTGGCGCTGCAGGCAGTCAAAGGCGAGGCGCCACACCACCTCCCGCTCCCGCAACCGGGCGATGCGGGCACCGCCGGTCACCGTCTCCTGCAGCGGCAGCTTCAAATCGCTCTTGCCAAGGCGCAGGGCACTGGCCCTGGCGGCCCGGGAGAGGGGCGCATAGTGCTCTCCCCTGATAAGGTGGTAGCAACACGGGGAGAGGGTCACCCCCTGGGCACGCCCCTCGGCCACCCGCGTCAGCAGATGGGTGTGCAGATCGCCGCAGGCATGGAGCGCCATGGCGTGATGGTGCGGGGCGATGAGGGCCCCGGACTCGGCGGCAAAGGCATCCGCCTCCACGAACCGCATGTTGGCGCCGTCGCGCGCGGCGAGCCGCCGCCCCTCCTCGCAGAGCGCCCCCTGCCACTCCAGGCTCAGGATCTCGGCGCCACGGTGCAACGACACCAGGCGCCCCAGATGCCCCTTGCCGGCGCACCACTCCAGATAGGGACCTTGGTGGGGGGGCAGGCAGCCGGTGAAGGCCTCTATCTGCCCCTGCTTGCGTCCCGGCATGTACATCGCCATGGCCCTGGCGCAGTGGACGGACTCGGGGGCGAAAGGGGCAAGCTCGCCGAGGGCCTGCAACTCGGCCCCCACCGGGATCCAGGGGGCGAGCAGGGTGCAGAGCGCATCCATGTCCCCGTCGAGGTGCGCTATCTCGTCAAGGGTCAGGGCTGCCAGGCACTTCGCAAGGGCTGGCGCCTCGCGGGCAAAGGCGATCCCCAGGTGGTGATAGGGCTGGTATTGCCACCAGCGTCGCTCGGCGGTGAGCAAGCAGTCCAGTTGTCGAAAACGGTGGGCCAGCACGGTGAACCTGTCCTTTGGCGCAAAAAGGGAGGCTCATTCTAGCGATCTGCCGTCAAAAAGCACTCGCCTGTGCGCCTCTGGTAGCCTGACAAAAAGCAGGGATTTGTGCTATATTCCGCCCCCTCATTCGCGCAGCCCGCCACGGCGAGCCGCTTTACCCCTATAAACGGAACCCAATCATGACCATCAATGCCATCCTGCAAGCCCGTGCAAACGCCAAATGCAGGAAATACAATGGCTTAGATGATGCATGCCGGATACCGCTTATAGGGTGATAAACAGGGTGATTTACTAGGTGACTCTGAGAGAGACACCATGACAGTAAGCACAGCCAGACCCGCAACCAGCCCCACATCTAGACCTACGTGGGCACTCCAAAAGAAAGCCCATGTTTGGTATCTGAGCTGGGCCGTACCGAAGAGCATCCAATGCCTGCCCCAGTTCAGTGGTCGCAGGCTCTACACCAAGACGCTCCAGACTGGAGACCTACGAGAAGCCCAACTCAGACGGGACAGCATCATTGCATCCTTCGGGCAGCATCTCTTGGAAGCCGAGGCGAACGAAGCAGCCAGTGCAGCGCAGGAGTTCTCGCAGTACCTCGCGGGGCTACGGGCCAGTATCTCGGTAGCCGGGGCGACTACTGCATCCCCCTCCCCTTCCATCAGACCCGTCAGGAAACCCACTCCCAAGCCAGCGCCTAAGCCCACCCCTAAGCCTGCCAAGCCGAAGTCAACATCCAAAGGCGCGACCGTGCAGGAAGCAGCAGCTGAGTTCCTCAAGGAGGCAGAGCGCAGAGCTGTCCAAGGCAAGCCGATAACTGAAGGCACACTGAGCCGGGTTCGTAATGCGTCCGTGGGGATAGCCGAGTTCACTGGCAAGCAGACGCTGGGAGAGATTGAGCGCCGGGACGTCACCCTATGGATAGCATCGCTAGCCGGGGAGAAGAGCGACAACACCCGGAAGAAGTACCTGAGCGCCATGTCCCTCGTGTGGGAGCATTGCTACCTGCTGCGGATGGTGGATGGGGACAACCCCTTCAAGAATACCGGCTTCAAGTCTACCGGCGACCTGCAATCATACGAACCGCTGAGCCTGCAAGAGATGTCCGAGATTGTCAGGGAGTCAGACACCGCGCTCAGGGTGCTGGTGAAGTTCGGGCTTATCACAGGCTGCCGACTCGGGGAGATTGTCGGTTTGCGGGAGGCTGACTTCGAGATTGAGGACGGAGTGCATGTGCTCAGAATCCGGGCGGGTAAGACTGCCAGCGCTATCCGTTCCCTGCCCTTGCCGAAACCTTTGTGGGAAGAGTTGCGGGCGCAGGTCGTCGGTAGGCTCTGGCACTTGCAGAACGGAGACACCAACGCATCGCAATGGTCGAACAAGTTCGGGGTCGTCAAGGCCAAGGTGACAGGCAGCCGTGACCGGGTGAAGGGCTTCCACAGTCTGCGGGGGATGGCGATAACCGGCTACCAGCGAGCGGGGATACCGGAGGATGTGACTGCGCCGCTCGTCGGGCATAGCACCAAGGGGCTCACGCTGTCGTATGGATTGTACTCGTCCGGGCACACCCTGCCCCACCAGTTGCAAGCCGTCGAAAGCATGCTCGCATCGGAGTACATGCAGCAGTATTTGGACTTGTTCAAGTAACTTGAATGTCAGAGCTCTCTTTCGTTGTCACACAGATAAGTCAGCACCGCATCCCCGTAGAGCGCGTAGGCTTGAACCCAAAGTTCCTCGAATTGGGCTGCCTCTATTCCAGCGGCAGACTCTTGCAGCGACTCGATTTGAATGGCCCGTTCGCGGGTCAGGGGCTGTTGCAGTAGCAACCTCTTGGCTTCATCCAAGAGCGGCATATGTGAGGCGTCCACTATGAACTCCATTTAGCAACCGACTCGCATGAATAGACAGAGACAGTAACAAATAGTTCACATTGACAGTTGGGTGAAAAAAAAAGCCCCTGCGTGAGGGGCATAAAGTTTGACATGCGGCTCCATCCGTAGAGCCGGGTACTTCCCAATAACATGACATGGAAATGACATTGAACTTGGAAGGGGCTGTCTCCCAAGTCCTGAAAGAGTAGTCGCGGGGATGAAGAGCGAGCAGAGGAAAAGGCCGCCTTGCGTCCGTTCCTGGCGGTACGGAACAAAGCATCTCAGCCGGAGAGTATAGCGCTCAGCATACCAACACAAAAAACCGACCACCACAAGGGCAGTCGGTCAGGGATTGCTGGGCGTCTTAGCTGTCACGGCGGACGCTGTAGTAACCAGTCGGGGCGGCAGGGTGCGCCGGTGCCTTCTTCCGTACCGGAGAGTACCAGCTGGGCATCGGTGGTCGGGCTGTGGTTCGGGTCGTCTGGGTGGTCATGTGGACTCCTTGGTAGGGTATGTCTCTGCGATAAACGCGGCGGCGTCTGCCAATGCGTTGTATATGGTCGGATGGTCGATAAACTGGGGCAGAAGGGAGATAAGCCGCCGCCTCTTTGCGTCCTGCCATGCGCAGTGCGCCTCCGCTGGCGTGGGGAATACACCTAGATGAGCAACCTCTTCGCCAACTTGAATCTGGGCACGATACAGACACCCCGCTCGCTTGACGCCTTGCGGGAGGATGCCGCCCGGCTTGTTGGACAGCAGTAGGTTGATGGCCCCCGGAATCAGTATGCAGACCTCCGGGGCGTACACTGTGTTTCCCGGCAGCAGGAGATTATGGTCTAGCTCGACCCCCAGCTCACCGCACAGCGGCTGTGCCATGTACCACTGCCAGAACGTTCTGAACGACAGCCAACGTGGGTCAACGGAGCACCCGCCGTATACGCGGGCCTGTGCGGCGGTAGGGGCGTAGCAGCGCCGCAGCATATTCACCCACACCTGATACACGGGATGAGTATGCCTCTGCCCACACACTCGCGGCTGGGTAATGAACTCGGCATCATTGACCCCCACCCCGCGCACTCGACCTCGGCGGAGTGCCGAATTCTTGCCTGTGACCGGGTAAGCGACACCACGAAAGATATGATGAACCTCTTGTTTCATGGTCCCTCCTTACAATTGCGGTGCGTACTGAACTTGCAGGAAGTACCTAACATCCCGCTCAGCATCCCGCACAAAGGCAGCGTACACCTGACAGGTACGATATTCCTGGCTCAGGGTATGTTCGATATACGCCACAAGGTCTGCTTGCCCCTGCACCTTGTAGAGCGCATAGACCCAGAAGGTGGGGAAGATGTTTTTCACTGCCTCCTGCTGCACGAGCCATGCAGCCATCAAACTGGACAGCAGCCGACGATAGCCGGAGTTCTTATTGCCCGCATAAGTCTGGGGGGCTGGCGCGACTCGTACCCGCATGGCGTCGAGCTTGTCCTGCACGGCATCCACTTCGGCAGCCAGCTCAGACACGTCGCAGTAGGTGCTGGGCTCAGTGTTGATACGGGCCATGAGGGCGCTGTAGTGCGGGAAGTACCCCGGAGCCATCAAAGTAGGGTCCAGCTTGGCAGGCAACAGAGGAAGGGAATCAGTGATTACGGGCATATAGCCTCCATGAGGTAAGCGGCCCACTGTAGGGCCACAAGATAAATGAGAATGAAATGAGTGAGACCGGGGCAGACCCGGTGGGGGGTTATCGCGGAATGCGACGGGTCAGAGTGACGACTGGCCGCCCATCCTGTCGGATAAGCACAGAGGACGAGGCGCCAGCCCCCTTGAATCCAACTTTGTGGGCATGCACACCTTGCGGCGGCACAGGTATCCCCTTCACGTTGCAATCGTGGACAAGCGACTCTAGAGCGGCCACTGGCTGAGTCTCACGCAGATGGTTTAATGCAGCAGCGAGGGCTGCAACGTTGAACCGATCGTAATGGTCATCAAAACTCAGGGTAGGATTCAGCGCCCGCTGGATGGCAACCCTGCGTCGGGTGCTGAGCAGCTTCTGCTGGTGTCGGTACTCCATCAGCGACATGTACCGGGGCGGCGGGAGCAGTGGTTGGTAATGGGTATGCATTACGCCTCCGAAGGAAAAGAAGTGTGGCGCAAGCTGGGCCTATCAGTGCGTCCACATGTAAACAAAGCTGGCGATAATCTCGACCAGTTGCAGGCCAGCCAGTGACCAGAGCAGCGGGACGATCGTGTTGTGGTATGTCACGCCTGCCCCCTCTTCTGTTTCAACTTCACCCACTCCACCACCGCACGACAGCCAGCGGCGTACTGTAGTTCGTTCATGGTGCTGTCTGGGCGGATGGTCGGGACGGGGAAGGCCCGCTCTAGCTGCTCGATGAGGGCAGCCATGGGAGAGGCGACCGAAGCCGCCGCCCCCTGTTCAATCATCTGGATGTCTCGACTCATACACGGCTCCGCCTGTCCTTGATAATCTGGATGATGCACGGGTCAGAGTGCACTCCGCGCAGAATGGATTGCATCATCTGCTCCTTTGGCACCTGCTCCAGCTCGTCAAGGGTGATAATCCCACCCATCACAGCCGCGTGAATCTGGCTGACATGGAGGGCAATGTGGGACAGGGTGCGACTGTTGGTAAATTGTTCCATTACACACGGCTCCGCAGGGATTGCACGATGTTGGCAGGCGGTGGGGTTTGCAGCGACACACGCTTGTAGCCGTGGTTCTGGATGCTCATCTTGAGGGACTTAGCGAGGTTGTCCTCAAAACGGGAGTCGTAGAAGCCGCCAGCTTGGGCCGCTCGGCTGATGGCTGCCAGCTCACGGGGATTGCTGATGATGTGATATTCGTTCGCGCCTTGGTGCTGAATGTCGGCGGCGATGTTGGCGATAGTGTCGTTCATGGTGTTCTCCAAATTGAATAGTGACCCGACCCCTACCGGGGCCAGGGTAATTACGTGATGGGCAGGCCCCAGATTTGGGGCGCACCTAAAGGGGTAGGCTTACGCCTTGTTCCGCTTAGCTGCGGCCAGAAGTTGAGCCTCAAGGTTCTGCATCCGAGCAGCAGTAGCTGCCCCCTCTACCGCAATGCAGTAGTTGCCGATGGCGTCAGCGCCGAACCGGGCCAGCGCTTCCTTCTTCTGGCGCTTGGTGGCAATCAGTTGGCGACTGTGCGAATCGTACTCACGCTGAGCCTGCTCTTCGGGAGCGCTCGCCATAACATCCGCTTCCAGCTTGTTCAGTTCGTCGAGGATGGCCTGAGTGATGATGCGGGTGGCCTTGAAGGTGGCGACTCGGGTGCTGCCACTGGCGGACAGGATGGCGCGGCGCATATTGGGCAGGATGCCTTTCAAGCCGTCGAGCGCAGAGCCACAAGCTTCCGCCTCGGACTGCGTGAGCCCGGAGTCCCGCAGCAGGCCACGGATGGTCTTGCCACCGAATGGAGCTGTCGGGTCGGACAGCGGCGGGATGCTGGCACGGATAACCGGGCGAGCACCGAAGGAGGCAATCCGCTCGTCGATGTCATGAATCTCATCGAACAGGGCCTGAATGTGGTAGCCCGGCATGCCTGCCTTGATGAGCCCCCTCCCCTTTACACTGGCAGCGATGGCATCAGCGGTGAAAGCGGGAGCAATGCCGCGGCCTACGCCAGCGGTCAGCATAGTGCTGTTGTTCTGGGTGACAGGCAGGGTCATGTTGACGGGGCGAACGCCGTCCAAAATATCGGTCATGGTGAATCCTTAAGGTGGTTACGCTGGGTACTGGTGGGCTGTCCGAGACCTAGCTCGGGCCGCAGCCGCATCGGCCATGCGTTGGGAGTTGTAATCGGTGGTATCCATGGCAGGCGCAACGGCAGCCGCTTTCCATGCCATGCCAGCAGAGCCCTTGTAGCGGGAGCCAGCACCAGCGGACTGCGCCTGCTGAATTGCTACTACTGAGGGCCGCCAGTTTGGCAGGGCCTTGAAGGTGTTCTCGAAGAAGTACAGATAATGCTCATGCCGAGCCGCGAAGCCGGGGCCGGAACGGAGCTCCTTGTAGACCTCCCCTTCCAGCAACTCCTTGACTGTCTGGTACGCAGGCTTCGGTGTGTACATCTGACCCAGAATCTTCTGGATGCCGGAGACGGTGCAGCCGAGTTGTCGCAGAGCACAGACCTGAGCGACCGTCTCTGTGCCGAAGCGACGTCGGACTTTATTGCCCGCCTCGAACTTCCGGCCAACGGGCGGGATACGGGCATCGAATACAAAGTCGCCCCGCTTATAGAGGGCGTCGAGTGCTGCGGCGAGTTCGTCATTACTGGCGACCGCAGCGGGGGAATTGATTGAGGACATGCAGCCTCCTTTGGATAGTACGGAAATTCCGTGGTTGATATTGTGATGTGCAGTAGGCGCGGCACTGACCTCTACTCCCCGAAGGGATGGAGAACCGCTGTGACCCGGCTAAGAGGCCAGTACGACGCACACTGCTGGGCGGTTATGTTTCATCGCCACTGATTGCCCGCTGACGGCAGACCTTGCCTGTGTCCAGCTCCACCTCATGGAACCCATCAGCAGGGTCAAGTTCATGACTTGCACACCAGCCCTTGTAACCAAGACCGCCGATGCATTTCTCATCGCCAATGATGCGGACACGTAGGTTCCGCTCGGATAGGTCGCGGAATGTAGGATTGTGCCGGTAGTCTTTCGGGTACTTGGTGGGATGAGCTATCGTCGGGGCAGGTTTAGCCACAGTCATCGAAGCGGTGAGCTTGACTCCATTGCCATCGAACCAGCCATCTACTCGCTGGTGATACTGGACACCGCCGACCACGAGATACGGAATGAAGGCCGGAGCAGGCATCCCGAGACGCTTCTTCTCCGCCTGCCATTCCTCTGCATCGCGGGCAATCTCTCCCAGCTCAACGAAAGCGAAACCTAGCAACTGCTCCACCGCATCTTCGGGGAGCACCCTTCCCATTACCGTAGCCATGTGAGCCATGAGCCTATGGGCTACGTACTTCACCGACTCGCAAGCCGAGATAGCAGCTGAGGTAATCATTTGGATATACCGCTTTCCGAACTTATGGCCGAACAACTCGGACACAGTAACAGTGGAAATCTCAGTGAGCCGGGTCATGACTGCGAACACCATGCCAGCCGACAAGGGCTTACCAGTGTGCCCCGCGCTACCATTCAGACGGCAGGCACTAATGATGAAATCCTGCAACCAACTGGGGCAGTAGGACAGGCTAGGCCGAGCCACGAATCGGCCACCAGAAGCGAGGTCAACCACGCACTGCTTGACGGTATTCGTGTAGCTGCGGGGCTTCGGCCCACGGCGGGAACCGGCATATGTTTGCGGGGAGGTCAGAGGGGCTACCTCTTCCCTGTATATATGTGTTTCGCTAATTGCCGGAGCAGGGAGAACTTCCCCTTCATCCATCCAGAGTGAACCATCAGGCAGGACAATAGGAATCGAATCAATGTCAATCATGTAAACCTCAAATAGGTAAAGCCGCCCAGATGGCAGCCGTGGTGTGGTAGTGCAGGTAGAAGTTCCCCGTTCTTCAAAATGAAGGGGAAACATGCAGCATCCCCGTTCTTCAAAAAGGAGAAGGAGTGCGAAGGTAGTGTTCAGACTTCTCTGTTATTGGGCACTTATTCCCAGCAACAGGAATGCCCGCAGGATTATTCTTGTAGGCCGACCTTATTCATAGCAGACAGGGAGTCGGTGAGACATCTCTGTTAGGGTCGAGTTATTCCCAGCAGTAGGAGGTGCGGAAGGTTTTCTCTGTTAGGGGCCTATTATTCAGACTTCTCTGTTAGGCAGACTTTATTCTGTTAGGGGGAGCATTATTCAGAATCAACGGGGAAGCGACGAGATGCCTCTGTTATTGTCAGATTATTTAACCAGCCAGCCAGAGACGACGAAGGCCCCGAAGGGCCTCTTTCTATGTCTGCTTGTGGGGATGCGCTCACATTACATCAGGCCCCGCGCCCAATACTCCAGAAATCCGAACACCGTAGCCGCGAACACAAAGCCCATCATCAGGAGGCGGGCGGTTATTGTACCCCAGCCCCATCCTTTCGCCCGGCCAGACCATAGTAGGCCAACCAGCCCGACCCAGCCCGCACCTATGGCTACTTGTCCGCCCCAGAAGAAGGCGATGCCGGTTGCCACTGCCACACCGAGATACTGCCACACCCACACCCACTCCGGGTCGATAGGGGTCGGACCTGGACTCACTTGGTCAACCATACATACCCCCCAGCGAGCACCATATTCACGATGTAGTAAAGGAAGATGGAGAAGCAGATGCCACGGCCAATCGTCCGACCTGCGTTCCCCATTATGATAATCCCCACCGCCATGACCAGAAGGCCAAAGTCGGTATTCATCTTGACCGCCAAGAATCCGGCAACTGATACGCCGGTGTAAGCCATGAGCCAATACAGAACCGGGTCTTTAGGTGGTTTAGTTGTTGGTTGCCTTATCATTACGCTTTCTCTTTCTAGATGTGGGCCAGCCTAGCGCCGGACACTTATCTGCAAATATGCAGGGTACTAACTGCCGTTGGGTTACTCCTTGATTGACTGCTGGGCCCGAACAAGGATGGCAATACGCCCAACACAATCAGCCAAATTCATTAACAGCTCCGCCATGTAATTCATTCTGGAATTACGAGAGCTGGAGCTAAAAGCTAATATGACGTTAGCAATAAACCCTTTGCTCAATTGTTGCTTAAGGGTTGCAATATCAAACATGCCTATATCAAATCGGCCTCTAATGGCTGTTTCAAAATTTGCTGGTAGAGCGCCATTGGTAGGGTTACGGACTAATTTATTGCACTCATCCCACAGACTCCTGAGATTGTTTTCATCTTCTGGAATCCCGACACTTGCAAACTTGTACTGCCCTTCACTTTCCATGGCTAAGGTTTGCAGTTGAGCGGCAGCCCAGCAGCAATAGGAGGCCAAGCCGATTAGCTCCCTTGGGTTGACGCTATCGGGTTGCGTTATTGTTGCAGCCAACATTGGGGCAAAGTTGGTTGCCGCCTTAGCCATATTGAAAGCCTGTTCGATTGCTATGTCGCGGGAAAGAACGGGGCCATTACTCGTAGCTGCGTTAGCCAAGGACTGGACGAGCAGCTGATTTGTGTAGTGTTGCAGGGCGTGCATAGTTCGCCTAGGTTTCAGAAATACGGGATACCATGATAATTTCTTGATGGAGTGTCGGCGAGAGTTAGCCGCTTTATTGAGCGCATGAGTAAGGTTGGATTCAGAATTGTAGTCAGGATAAAAAATCAGGGTTAAATACAGAGTTAAATTAGGATTACGCCTACTCCCGTGAATAGGATTACCCCGAGCCCTGAAAGCTGAGGTAAACAGGGCTCAGGAATCGGGTTCTGGGTGAGCGGGCCTCCGCCCGTGCGCACATGTTCCGTGGGCCCTCCGTTAGGTCGTCTCGTGCCTCGACTCCCTCTCTTCTCTATTAGGGGGGGGGGGCAGATTTTCATATGAGTACATTTCTGTCTGTACAAACCGGTAACATCTGGACATAACATCTCACCCACCAGCAGACGGGCCTTTAAGTCAACCCTTAAATAAGCGTTTCGCTAATTCACTTGCACCCTGACCTGCTGGCGGGCCTGCGCGCACTCACCCCTTATATATGTGTTTCGTTAATTACGAATGAGTCCATTATTTTGCTGGCTGTGTACCTGCTATATATGTGTTTCGCTAATTACATTTGAATCCCATAACCACCACCGTTGGCTGACCGGCACCCACATACAACAAAGGCCCCGAAGGGCCTCTGATGAAAGCAATCATATAGAACAATCGCTTAGCACAAGCATCTAGGCGGGGAGCTCCCCCGCTTCTTTCATCTTCAAAGACAGCCGATGCACCGTGGCCTTGCTCACGCCATGCAACTCTGCCACCTCTCGCAGTGACTTCCCGCCAGCCCGGAGCGTGGCCTTGATGGCTTCATCATCGATACCCTTGGGCCTACCCTTGTACGTTCCGTTGGCCTTAGCCTTGGCGATGCCTTCCATCTGGCGCTCCTTCCGCAGGGCTGTCTCGAACTCAGCGAAAGCACCCAGCATCTGGAACATGAGCCGACCCTGAGCGCTGCCAGTATCAAGGGACTGGTCGAGGACTCGCAGACTCACCCCCTTGGCTTCAAGCTGGTTCACTATGTCCAGCAGGTCAGCCAAGCTTCTACCCATCCGGTCCAACTTGGTGATTACCACCGAGTCCCCTTCCCGCACATAGTCCAGCATCAGGGCCAATTGCTCCCGGCCATCCGTGCTCGTACCTGATACCTTCTCTTGGTATATCTTGGCGCAGCCAGCGGCATCCAGCTTGTCCAGTTGAACATCCAGTGACTGACCGAGACTCGATACACGCGCATAACCAACAACAGCCATTATCCCCCCCTTCAATCCACCAAAGCCCAAGCCGTAGCCGGAACCTTGCCTACATCGTATCGTCGACCAGTCGCTATCTCAGCGCGTCTGTGGTCGAGGGCGGCTATGGTATTCAGTTCATCCTGAAAGCTCACAGCGGCAGCCTTGGCGACCATGCGGGCGGCCACCTGTTCCAGTGCATCCAGCGTCTTGAACCTGCGTAACCTGATAACCAAATCACTCATTGCCCTGCCCCCCTCTCAGCTGTTATGCCCGCGACCAGCAGGCCGCAAAGCGGTTGATTGTGTATGTTGCTCCATGCAGGTGCAACCGATAGACTCCATATCCGAGTGACAATCTTTTACTCTCCGCAGAGTTGATAGTTGTTTCGCTCGCGGCTTCCTTTAGTTGGCGCTAAGGGAAGCCACCTCATCAGCAGGCGTGAAAGTAGTACCCACGGTTTTCAACAATCCCAGACAGCAGCATGTCCCGCGCTACAGCTCCCCAATCGATGTAAATACGGACGGCCTCGGGCACAGCATCCAGCATCCCGCCCTGCTCCCACTGGTCATAGGCCATGTCTTCGCTGTTCTTCCACTCCCCGATGAACTTCTCCCCCGCCTCATTAGCAGGGATGCCAGCATCAAGGGCAGCCAGTACCACAGCTTCATCTGTGTCAGTTGTTATCTCTAAAAGCTCCTCGAATCCTAGCCAATCGAAGCCGCCATAATTCCCAAGGAACCGGGAGGCCAGCCCCTCAGCATCTTGGCAATCCCAATCCTGCGCCATCAGCTCAGATACATCAGCAGCAGACAGGCCCAAGGTTTCGAGGTAATCAGCTAGACCTCCAGCGCTCACCACTTCCTCAGCATCCAGCCAGCAGCCGTAATCAATGCGGAACCAGTGCACGTACACGTTATGCTCTCCCGTGCCCGCTGCATCCAGTGCGGCCACTGCTCGGTCAGTAAAGCGCTCCTTTGCCTCGCCAGTAACAGGAGTACCCGCCCAGATTGCAGGCTCATTGCTGCCTGCGTCCACAAAGCCTGAGTCATCCCATTTCAAGGTGATGTAATCCTGCATGTCCTCACTGAGCGGGTTCCCGTTCAGAGTCTTGCACTTGTAGGTGCTCCCGTAGGCGGTGGTGTGAACATGTTCCAAGCCGTAGCCTGTGGTGGTTAATGCGCTCATATGTATCCTCAAAGTTTCGTTTCACAGGGTAGAACCCGGCGAGACGCAAATTTATGATACTACAATGAGACGAGTCAATACCCCGGATTAAAAATGCTTCATAGGGTAAACCATAAGATACGATGTGCGGGAAGATAGAGAGGGCGCAGGACGTGCAGCAGTGCCCCTGTAGCCGCCTCTCCTGCGTTCTATGGGAGTGCTGGCCCTATCCTATGCCGGAGAGCGCCGAGGGCTGAGAGGTCCGCTCGTTTCTGGCGGCCAGCGGGAAGAAGGGCCGTCGCGCCTTGGTGCCACGTGGAAAGGATGTACCGTCGAAAAGGGGGGGGGTGCCATGGGGGGAAAACACTCCGGTAGGTTGTCGAGGTGCCCCCACGAAAAATTGTGCAGAAAAAATCGATAGATGCCGGACCAACCTTTATTAACATGTTATTCAGTTGTACCTGATATCCGTTTGATATATAACCGCATTGTTCAGTAATTGGCCGAGCCGGACTCAAGTATCACAATCGAGTTGGATGGAGAATCGCAATATGGCTAGATGTACAGCACCAGTTCGTGGGCATAGCTCAGCCGCAGCCGCCGCAGCATGTCCAGCATGCCGCTACCGCAGCAGAGGCTACAGCAGTAGCAGCTACTCTGATTACAGCGCTTACTCCTACTCACCTTCATCCTCGTCGGGCAGCAGTGGGTCTAGCAGAAGCGCAAGGCCCCGTTGGGCGCGAGCCGGGTCGCACCTGCCCTACTCGTATGCCCAAGTACAGTCGCTCGAACCAATCCGCAAAACCGTTGAGATGCTAGCGGAGTCACAGACTGACCTTCGTGATGTATTCCTATGTCATGCATGGGATGACCGGCAAGGCGTAGCCAAAGAGCTGCACGACTTACTTGAAGCTGCTGGCGTCAAAGTCTGGTTCAGTGAGAAGGACCTTGCCCTGGGCGTCCCTATGATGCGGACCATCGACAAGGGCTTGGCAAATTCACGAATAGGGCTTGTGCTGGTGACCCCTGCTCTTCTGAAGAGACTCCCCACTGAGGGCGTTGCAGACAAAGAGCTTTCGGCGCTCTTGGCGAGTAACCAGCTCGTCCCAATCGTGCATAACACAACGTATGACGCTCTCCGCAATGTCAGCCCCTTGCTCGCCTCACGGAGCGGCCTTGATACCGGAGAAGATTCGATGTCTGTGGTCGCAGCCAAAATTGCCGAGTTGGTCGCTGTGTAGCTCGGCGGTTTTATAAGTTTATTTGGATGCGAATAGCCACTAAATATCTGGGCCTGCCAACTCTGTCAGGCCCAGATATTCATGTTCTAAATGTCCGCCTCTTAGCATGAAGCCCAACCTGCACACAGCCTCCTATCAAAGCATGCTCTTCTTTGGCGCGTAGTCGTATATAAATACCTACGGAAAGTTGTGCCGTAAAACTCATCCGACTAACCACCGATACCAATCTGTGACTCAATCAGCGCATGCCGCTTAGTGCCCGTGATACAGTGACAACTTCCTAGGGAACGGAGAATTTCAGGGTGAAAAGAACAGTATTGGCGGCGCTCTTGGTTGGGCTCTGCTTTGTAGGAACGACAGTTCAGGCGAAAGACTGGCAGAACGCACCACTTGCAGAGATTAAGCCCGCAGCAGAGCATGGGGACGTCAGGGCACAGTTTTATCTTGGGGTGAGGTACGACCGAGGTTTTGGGATAACACAGGATTACAGTCAAGCTGCATTTTGGTACCGCAAGGCAGCAGAGCAAGGTGCAGCCGAAGCACAATACAACCTTGGGTCAATGTATGAAAATGGGCTTGGCGTGGCACAAGATTACCACCAAGCAGTAATTTGGTACCGCAAAGCGGCAGAGCAGGGACACTCTTCAGCACAATTCCTTCTTGCGAAGATGTACGCTCGCGGGCAGGGGGTGGCACAGGATTACAGTCAAGCTGCGATTTGGTCCCGAAAAGCAGCAGAGCAAGGGGATTTTGATGCACAGCACGTCCTCGGTGTAATGCACAATAATGGCCTTGGCGTGGCGCAAGACTACAAAATGGCGTATGTATGGTTTTCCGTGGCTGCCGCCAATGGTAATGGTGCCTCACCTGCTGAACGGGACAACGTCGCCGAGAAGCTGACCCCAGAGGTGCTGGCAAACGCACAGACGCTGGCTGGTCAATATTTTGAGAAGTACCAACAGAAGAAGTAGCATCAGCCCTCCCCGTGCCCAAGGCCAAACCTTGGGCCATCCTCCCTGCCCTACACCTTAATCCCCGCCTTGTAATGGTTGCTGCACAGGTGTAGCACATCACATCCCCTGTCCAAATACCCCTACATTGTGTATACTAGCAGCCTTCGGACGGTGATAATCGTCCTAACATTTATTCCGATAATCGACCGACGCATCTACGTAAGTCACTGTATTCATTCAAATAAGAGACATCCCATTGAACATCAATGCCATCCTGCAAGCCCGTGCAAACGCCAAATGCGAGCTGTGTGGCGCAGAACATGCGCTGACTGCCTTCCCGGTGCCGCACTCCCCCGCCAGCGACGACGACCACAGCGTGGCCCTCTGCGCCACCTGTCGCGGCCAGCTGGAGCAGCCGGACACCACGGAGGTGAACCACTGGCGCTGCCTGGGTGACAGCATGTGGAGCCAGGTGCCGGCGGTGCAGGTGATGGCCTGGCGCCAGTTGAAGGCCCTCGTCGCCCGGGGCGAGCTCTGGGCCCAGGACATGCTGGACATGATGTACATGGAAGACGAAGTCAAGGCCTGGGCAGACGCCGGCGTGACCAGCGACGATGACGACAGCGTACCGACCGTCGACTCCAATGGTGCCGTGCTGGTGGAAGGGGACTCCGTCACCCTGATCAAGGATCTGGACGTCAAGGGCGCCGGCTTCACCGCCAAGCGCGGCACCCTGGTCAAAGGCATCCGCCTGACCAACAACCCGCTGCACATCGAGGGCAAGGTCAACGGCATGCAGATCGTGCTGGTGGCCGCCTACCTGAAGAAGGCCTGATACCGACCCCTTCAAGCCAGAAGCGCCCCCCGGGGGCGCTTTTTTGTTACCCCTGTTTCCTGCCGTTCGGGTGGCACCCGCGAGAAACTGGACTATTCTGCAAACCAGTTCCGCGGTATGCCCCCTCCCCTGGCCGCCAGTGCGCCAACGGAGAGGGCCTTCCCGGCACGCATGGAAAGACCCCGGGCACCCTGATCCCCATGGCGCCCACGAGACCAAGGAGCCGCCCCATGGCCAGCAAGAAAGAGATCAAGAAGAAGATCGCCGCCCGCCAGGCGAAAATCGCCAAGCACGAAGGCAAGATCAAGAAGCTGAAAAAAGCTCTGAAATAGGGGCTGACAACCATTAAAACCGCCTGATGGCGGTTTTTTTTATACATATCCTTGCCTATTGCATTTCCAGCCGCAGACCATGCTGCACCGGATTGCCCTCCCCTGAATCCTTTTCGGGGCCGGGAGAGACGCCGCTGGACGACTCGTCAGAGAGGCTGGCATCATGCCAGCTTTGACGCCAAGGACGTGCTCATGAACCCCAATACCTGGATGCTGTTTGCGCTGGCCTATCTGCTGGCGACCCTGACCCCTGGCCCCAATGTGCTGCTGGTGGTCAAGAACGGTCTGCAACACGGCTGGCGCGCCGCCCTTGTCAGCATCCTCGGCAACCTGGGGTGCCAGGCCATCCTCATCGGTCTGGTCGCCATGGGGGTAGGGGCCCTGCTGCAAACCCTGCCTCCCCTCTTTGTCGCCCTCAAGCTGGCGGGGGGTGGCTACCTGGTGTATCTGGGCTACAAGGCGCTGCGCGCGGCCAATATCGGTGCCCAAGGGCTCTCTCCCTCCACCGCGCGGGGACGCACCAGAACCACCCTCTCCTTGCTGCGAGAAGCCTTTCTGGTCTCCGCCAGCAACCCCAAGACCATCGTCTTCCTCTGCGCCCTGCTGCCCCAGTTCCTCGATCACCAGAGTCCGCTGACGCTGCAGTTCATCACCATGTACCTGACCATCTGCGCCATCGTCAGCCTGGTGCATCTGTGCTATGTCGCTCTGGCCAGGCGCGCCGGTCGCTACTTCAAGCCAGGTCGCGGCGAGCGCCTCGTTGGCCGCATCACCGGCGGGCTCTTCATCACCCTGGGCGGCGCCATCCTGCTCAGTGGTCGTCCCTGATCCCTGTGCCTCACCGCTGCTGACATTATCTGCACCATCGGCGCCGCTTGGGCGCCGCAGATCCCGGCTACCGGGGCTAGAGTTGTAGGCGTGTCTGTATATGAGCCTGCGGTGGAGCGCCATATGTATTCCTACACCCTCACCTTCCGGGAGGAGGCCGACAAGCTGACGGCCCCCGAACACGAGATCCGCCTGCAAAGCCCGGCACAGGCCGGTGATTTCATCATTCTCTCCGATGGCAGTCGCCATCAGGTGATGTTCGTCACCCACCGCGCCCACTACAGCAGCCTCTACCTCGACAAGGGGGTCCGCATCCCCCAGAGCTGACGCAGACATCCTCTTTCGCTCCCTCCTGCTATGGTGAGAGAGGGCTACACTCGCCAACGCAAACCCCTTGCCGCCCAGGGAGCAGCAAGCCCGAATGACCCATTGCCAGAGGTATTGATCATGTTCAGACAGACCGCGCTCATCCTGACCCTCACCCTGTTGGGCAGCGCCCAGGTTCACGCCATCAACCACAAATACGCCGAGCAGCTGGAACGCTCCGGCTGCACCCAGGTGACCGAAGCCCAGGGCTGCGATATTCACAAGAGCAAGGCGGAAAACGCCAAGGCAGGATTTGGCACCGCCGCCCCGGCCGCCGACGGCGGATTGAACATGAGCTATGAGCAGAAGCTGGAGCGCTCAGGCTGTACCCAGGTGAGCGAGCTCAACGGCTGTGACATCAACAAGAGCAAGGCCGAGAACGCCGCCGCCGGATTTGGCGCCGCCCCCGCAGCGGCCAGCGCCAGCCCCTACACCGGCAACTGGGTCGCCACCTTCCCCGAGACGGGCGCCACGGTCGCGAACATCCGCATCGATGACAAGGATCAAGTGTGGGTCAACGACAAGCAGGTCAGTGCCAGGAAATCCGACGGGGCCCTGGTGTTCAAGGAGGGCATGGTCATCTACACCATCCAGGGGGATCGCCGCCTCAAGGGAGAAGATGGCTGGGTCGACAACGACGCGGGCACCAAGGGGCCCATCGCAGCCAAATGACCCCATCGCCATCCCGACAAGGGGAGCCGCGGCTCCCCTTGTCGTTTCTGCCTGCAACCGACGCCCCCCTACCTCTTCTTCGGGAAGTCCAGCACGGCCACCACCGGCGAGCAGGACGGGAGCGCCGACCAGGAGGGGGCGTCGAAGATGAAGCGGGCGACGGCGCAGGTCGGCATGCGAGTGATACCGGAGGAAAAGCCATGAGCCAGGTCGGTGAAGGCAGGATCATGGCCTACCAGCAGTACGCAGGCGAGATCATCTGAAAGCGCCCCCACCACCCCGAGAAGGGTCCCGGCATCGCTCTCGTAGAGGCCCTCGTCGATGGCGATGCGGTTCGGGGAATAACCCAGCTCTGCGGCAAGCAGCCGGGCGGTTGTCAGGGCCCGGCAGGCGGGACTCGAGAGGATGAGATCGGGCTTCACCCCCAGGTGCGCCAGGCGAGCCCCCATCAGGGGCGCATCGCGCAGCCCGCGCGCCGCCAGCGGACGAGCGCGGTCAGACAAAGATGCGTCCTCCCAGCTCGACTTGCCATGACGTACCAGGATCAGGGTTCTTCTCATGACGCACTCTCTGGTTGATAAGGGCGACAGGCAGCCCCTCAGACCGCCCCACGTTTGCCAGCATGAAGGGGCAGCAGCACCATGACCACCATGGTCAGCAGCACACCTCCTACCCCCCAGCCTACCTGTTCCCAGTGTACTGTCTCCCCGGTCAGCATGCCGGTGAGCAGCACCATCACCGGGATGAGGTAGGTATAGGCTGACACCTGTTCCGGTTGCAGCGCCACGCTTCCCTGCTGGAACAACAAGAAGCTCAGCGCCGTGGCAAAGAGAGCCAGATAGCCAAGTCCCAGCCCCACCGGCAGGGAGACCCGGCTCCAGTCGGTTTCAAGCAATCTGGGCAGCGCCACCGGGGTGAGCAGCACAGTGGCGCAGATGAGGGTCCAGCCGGTCAGGTGGAGGAAGGACTCCCCCCGGTAGCAGCGCTTGATCAGGATGGGGTTGAGGGCCATGGCCACGCAGCCGAGCAGGTAGATGCGATTGCCGGGAGTGAGGCTGAGGTTCGCCACCAATCCCAGATCGCCGCGAAAGATGATGAGGGCCGCAGCCACCATGCCCCCCAGCAGGGCCAGCCCCATTCTCCAGCCGATGGCGCGGCGCAAGATCACCATGCCGGCCAGGGCGCTGATCAGCGGCACCGTGGTGTAGAGTGCGCTGGCATCGAGGGCACTGGTCTCCTGCAATGCCACGAACATGGCGACGAAGTAGCAGAGGGCCGGCAACGAAATGAGGGTGTAGCGCCCCAGATCCCGCAGGGAAGGCTGCACCAGCCCCCCCTGATACCCCAGCACCCCGACGAAAATGAGGGAGGCCAGCAGGTAGCGCGCCCAGGTGACCACCAGCGGGTCCAGCACCGCGGTGAGGGCGCTGCCGATGGGAAACGAGAGGCTGATGAGCAGGGTGAACAGCAACACCTTGCCGTGGGCCTTTGCAACATGGGGACGTGAAGACATGGGATACACCTGTCAGCAAGGGCGCCCGCAGGCGCCGACGGAAGAGATCAATAACCGTGGTCGGTCGCAGGGGACAGCTTGCCCTCGCCCAGGGTTGCCAGCAACTGGCCAAGCAGGCTGGAAGCACCGAAACGAAACCGCTCGGCCACCAGCCACTCCTCGCCAAAGAGTGCGGCCGCCATGGCGAGATACTCCGCCGCCTCCCGTGCGCTTTTCACCCCGCCCGCCGCCTTGAACCCCACCCGGTGCTGCGCACCGCACTCGGCGATGGCCGCCAGCATGGTGCGGCACGCCGCCGGGGTGGCATTGACCGCCACCTTGCCGGTGGAAGTCTTGATGAAGTCGGCACCCTCTTCAATGGCAAGCAGGGAGGCCGCGCGGATAAGCGCAGGCTCCTGCAGCTCGCCGGATTCGATGATCACCTTGAGCACCCGGGCGCCGCACAACGCCTTGCAGCCGCGCACCAGCGCCCGGGCGGGGGCCTCGTCCCCGGCCATCAAGGCACGCCAGGGGATCACCAGATCGATCTCGTCGGCGCCATCCGCGAGGGCGGCGCGGGTCTCGGCCAACACGGTTGCCAGATCATCGTCGCCGTGGGGGAAGTTGACCACGGTGGCAACCTTGACCTCGGGGGTGCCCTGAGCCGCCAGGGTGAGCCTGGCCAGCCCCACGAAGCGCGGGTAGATGCACACCGCAGCGGTGGTGCCGACAGGGGTCCGGGCCTGATGGCAGAGGGCGATGATGCGCGCGTCGTGGTCATCGTCGTTGAGGCTGGTGAGATCCATCAAGCGGATGGCCCGGATGGCCGCCTCTGTGGTGGCGCAGGCAGGTTTAAAAGCAGTCACGTCGTTCATAAATAGCTCCTGTCGGGATAAGAGAGGGGCGCCGCAGCGCCCCGAAACAAAGGGTGAGAGACTCAGGCGAGGGAGAAGAAGACACCAGCGATGGCGGCGCTCATCAGGTTGGAGCAGGTGGCCGCCAGCACGGTACGCAGACCGTAGCGGGCGATGAAGTCGGTGCGCGACGGGCAGAGGGTGCCGAGGCCACCGATCAGGATCCCCATGGAGGCCAGGTTGGCGAAGCCGCACAGAGCGAAGCTGATGATCACCTTGGACTTCTCCTCCAGCACCTGCAGACCGGCGGCGGTGACCGTGCTGGCGTCTTTCAGGTAGGGCGCCAGATCGCTGTAGGCCACGAACTCGTTCACCACCAGCTTCTTGCCGATCATGGCGCCGGCGATGCCGATGTCCGCCAGCGGTACCCCGAGCAGGAAGGCGAGCGGCGAGAAGATCCAGCCCAGGATGAGCTCGAGGGAGAGCGGCATGCCCACCATCTCCCCCACCCCGCCCAGCAGGGTGTTGACCAGGGTCACCAGACCAATCATGGCGATCAGCATGGCGCCGATGGCCGCCGCCAGCTTGAGGCCGCTGCTGGCCCCCTCGCCTGCCGCTGCCAGCACGTTCTCCGGCTTCTTGCCATCAAACTGGATGCTGTTGTCAAAGACGTAATCCGGCTGGCTGGTTTCGGGGATGATCAGCTTGGCAAACAGGATCCCGCCCGGCGCCGCCATGAAGGAGGCCGCCAGCAGGTACTGCATGTCCACTCCCATCATGGCGTAGCCCGCCAGCACGGTGCCGGAGACCGAGGCCATGCCGCCGCACATGACGGCGAAGAACTCCGAATCGCTCATCCTGGGCATGTAGGGTTTGACCACCAGCGGGGCCTCGCTCTGGCCGACGAAGACGTTGGCCACCGCCGACATGGATTCGGTCTGGGAGGTGCCAAGCAGCCGTGCCATGGCGCCACCGATGATGCGGATCACCACCTGCATGATGCCGAGGTAGTAGAGCACGGCGATGAGCGCCGAGAAGAAGACCACCAGGGGCAGCACGTTGAGGGCAAACACGAAGCCGATGCCGTCCACCGAGAAGTTGACCAGGTTGCCAAACAGGAAGTGGATCCCCGCCTTGCCGCTTGCCAGCACCGCCTCGACCCCGTGGGCCATCCCCTCCAGCGCCCGGCGTCCCAGCGGCACATAGAGCACCAGAGCGCCGATGGCGACCTGCAAGGCCAGCGCCAGCCCCACGGTGCGCAAGCGAATGGCCCTGCGGTTGGTCGATGCGAACACGGCGATGAGGATCAGCGCCGCCATACCGAGAAATCCTGCTGCAAACATATCTGACCTCCTGGTCGTTCCCTGCTTACTGGAAGTGGTGCTGGATGAAGGCGTTGATGAGGCGGATGAAGTCCGCTTCCGCCAGCTTGGCGCACTTGAGGGTCTGCTCGTGGGAGAGCTGCACATCCCCCAGCCCCTCCGCCATGTTGGTGATGGCGCAGATGGCCAGCACCGGCAGCGAGCAGTGGGCGGCGCTGACCACCTCGGGCACCACCGACATCCCCACCACGTCGCCCCCGATGATCTGCATCATGCGGATCTCGGCGGCGGTCTCGAAACAGGGGCCGCTGTAGGAGACGAACACTCCCTGATTGACGGCGATCCCCTCCCGCTCGGCCAGCGCCAGCGCCTCGCTGCGCAACCCCTTGTCATAGGCATTGGCCAGGCTGAAGAAGCGCGGGCCGTAGGCCTCGTCATTGACACCCGTCATGGGGGTGCCCGGCATGGTGTTGATGTGATCGTTGAAGATGACCAGGGAGCCGACCCCGATGCGCTCCGGGCGCAGCGAGCCGGCCGCATTGGTTACCAGCAGCAGCTCGCAGCCCAGGCGCTTGAAGGTGCGCACCGGGGTAGTCATCACCTTCATGGTTTCGTGTTCGTAGTAGTGGCCGCGCCCCTTCATGCAGACCACATCTACCCCGTGCAGCTTGCCGAGCACCAGCTCGCCACTGTGACCGGCCACCGTGCTGACCGGGAAGCCCTCCAGCTCCTCGTAGGGAATGGTGACCTTCTCTTCCAGCGCATCGGCCAGCACGCCGAGGCCGGAGCCCAGGATCATGGCGGCGCGGGGGGCAAACCCCGGCTTGCGGGCAAGAATGGTGGCGACGGCGTTGAGTACGGGATCGTGTTGCATGAGTTGTACCTCTTGAGGCTGTGAATGAGACATGACGCTCACTCTAGGGGAGGCATTGGACGACAAAAATCGCTAAAATCGGCCTGATTATCCCGATATACAACACAATGACCGACATAATGGGGTAATGACGCACCCGAAATGGCCCAAAAACCGCTGCTTCATGCCATTTCTCCTTCAAACGGGTCGCCGGAGGGGGAAAACCGGAGTGATGCGGATCGCGCTGTCAGGAGGGACCCGCCTCCCTGCCCCGCCATTCCCATGCCCAAACTTTGACGGCGATCTCACACCTCAAGCCTGGAGAGACCATGTTTCCGGACACCCAATGGCGCGATCGCGTCACCCTCAAGATGTTGCGTTACTTCCATGAAGTGGCCAGCCAGGGCCACTTCAGCCGGGCAGCCCTGCGGCTCAATGTCTCCAAATCGCCGCTCAGCGCCCAGATAAAGGAACTCGAATCCCTGCTGGGGGTGACCCTGTTTGAGCGCCACACCCGCCAGGTGAACCTGACCCCCACAGGGCGCCTGTTGCAGGCCGAATGCGATCGCCTGTTCGACGTGCTGGAGAGCGGCCTCAACCGGGTGGTGCAGGCAGGGCGCATGGAGCGCAACCAGATCCGCATCGGGCTGGTCAGCTCCATCTTCTGGGCCGGCTTTGGCGAGGTGATCCGCCAGTGTCACCAGCGCCACCCCGAGTGCGAGATCTCCTTCACCGAGCTCTCCCCCGAGCGCCAGAAGCAGGCGCTGGCCAGCAAGGAGATAGACATCGGCCTCGCCCGCTTCGCCGACACCCTCAACATCCACCCGCTGCAGGCCGAGACCGTCTATCGGGAGTCCATGGTGCTGGTGGTATCGGACGAGCATCCCCTGCGGGATCGCAAGCGGGTCTCCCTCCCTGAACTCGCCGCAGAGCCCTTCGTGCTGATGAGCCGCGCCAACTCCGCCTCCACGGATCTCATCATCAACGCCTGCCTGGTGGAGGGCTTTTACCCCCGCCTGCGTCAGGAGGTGGTGGAGCCCAATACCCTGATGGCAGTGGTGGCCACCAGCCAGCAGGTGGCCCTTGTGCCCGCGAGCTACGCCCGCCAGAAGTGGCCCCACGTGCGCTTCATCCGCCTCGAGCAGGGGATCCCCGCCGATCTCTGCGTGCTCCATGCTCCGCCCCTGGCCGGGCAGCCGACGACCACCGCCATCCGCCACTTCATCGACACCATGAGCGAGCAGATGAACCTGCCGGAGCGAGGCTGAAGGCAACAAGCCCGATGAGGGGATCATCGGGCTCTGCGGCAAGGATCAGGGGCTCACTTCTTCCATGAAGACAAGCCGAAGGGGTTCGGCCAGCAGCTCGTCCGCCTGGCGAGCGAAAGCCTGGAAATACGCGGTCTCACAGTGGGCATCCAGGGCGGCCTGACTCACGAAGGCTTCCCGCATGTAGAAGGTGCCGGGTTCATCCTTCAACTCGAACAGCACGTAATCGAGGTTGCCCGGCTCCTGGCGAGTGGGGTCAATCAAGGTAAGCAGGGCATCGCGAAGGCGCTCTCCCATGCCGTCACGGGCCTTGAGCACCGCGATCGATACCAGTTTGTCTGTCTCTTTTTTCATCCAGTTTTCTCCGTTGTACATCGTCAACACGCCAGAGAGTGCAACCTGGACAGCGATTTATACTGCCGGATGCCCCCCATCAGACGTTGCCCAGTGTAGGCAGGACGGTGGAGGCCATATAGGGGGGCAGAATGAACACTGTGTTCAACGGGGTGGATAACCACGCCGTGCACGGAGGAACAAACGAGCGGGAGGGATCATGCGCCAAGAGTGGCAACGGGACCCGCCAGGAGGCGGCACGGCTTGTGGCCCCCTGGTCCAGGCTAAGGGCCTGCAGACCAGCGCTCAACGTCAAGGCAATAGGTGGTGAAAGGGTGTTCGCCCAGGCGCGTTTTCCTCACCCAGATGGCCCGTCTGGCGAGGGATCGATAAGGCGGGCGGGTATCCAGCAAGTGAAAGAGGATCGTCCGATGGCCAAGCTCCCTCGCCCACCCCATCATCTCGTTGAAAATCGCCACGCCGCTTCCCCAGCCGGCCTTGGCGAGCACGATGGCAAGCTCCACCCCCTCGTCATCGGGCTGGATACCGCACCACCCCGCCAGGGTGCCGTCGAGGAAGATGGCTCGCACGCGACAACCTGGCCGGGCGTCGACTCCCAGCTTGTACGCCATCCAGTCGCGCACCCCGGCCACATCGAAAAGCGGATGAGGGATCAGGTGCTTTCGCAGCGTCTCATCGTTGAGCAGCGGCAGAAAATCCTCTGCCCTGACAGCAGAAAAGGGGCTGAACACCATGGAGGTCTCTCTCATTGCCCGAAGAGGCACCCTAGTAGGGGGTGCCATCCTTGTGTCTGGCTGACCAGGCGCCATCGGCACCCTGTACCAGGGCCAGATCGTCGTCGGGATAGTCGACGGTGTCCCCTGGCAGCCTGTCCCCCACCTCGAGATAGACGGCGTCCACCTCACCGTGGTTGAGCAACTGGTGGGCCAGGCCGCTGCCCCCCTTGAAGCCGATGCACTCCCCCGGCGACATCCGGTACTCCTCCTCCCCGTGGCGCAGGGTGGGATTGCCCGAGAGCACATAGACGAACTCGTCCTGCAGGCCGTGATGGTGCTTGAGCGCCGAGATGGCCCCCGGTGCCAGGGTCGTCAGATTGACCCCGAAATTGGCGAGGCCGAAATGATCCCCCAGCCTGCGCCGGGTGCGGTGCTTGACCAGGGAGGCAAAGGGCTCCGGATAGAGGGACTTTGCCTTGTGCTCGGGGATGGCCGTTGCCTGAATGGCGCGTTTGTCAGTCATGTTCTGATCCTCCCTGTGAATGACGTCTCTCTTTATAGCCTGCGCCTTAGCGACAAAACATGGGCAGGGGTTGAAGGGGTGTCTCGCACACCATGCCATGCCCGGTTGCCGCCAGATGGCAAAGACACCCTGTTTTTCGTTTGGCTATCTTAATGGCGCACCGGAAAATGGGAAGCCGCGTTGGCAACCTCACCAATGGAACAAAGAAGATGGCCCGCGATCACTGGGAAGCATCCTCTTCCAGCGGCCCGGGTATGGAGGGGCTCGGGCACATGCAGAACCGGCGACTAGAGCACCTCAATCCTGACCTTGATAAGCCCGGATCGGGGATTGCCGATGGCGCTGAACGCCGCCCTGGAGAGATCGATGATGCGCCCGCGGGGGAAGTTACCCCTGTCGTTGACCCGCACCACCACGCTCTTGTCGTTGGCGAGGTTGGTGACCCTCACCAGGGCGCCGAAGGGCAGTGTCATGTGGGCGGCGGTGTTGGCGTGGCGCTGGTAAGGCTCCCCGCTGGCGGTGCGCTTGTTGTGGTAGCGATCGGCGTAATAGGAGGCAAGCCCCGTCTGGGTATAGCCTCGCCAGTTGCCCGCACTGCCTGCATCAGGCTGGCTGCTGCAGGCTGCCAGCAGCAGGCACAGGGAGGCCAGCAGCCCTTTTTGTCGCGTCGTCATGCGTTGCTTCCTCGATGGGACAGAGCGACCAGCATCGCCAGTCGGGCTTCCGTTAACAGGGGCCTACTCTCTCACATTTCCCATGGAAAACGGGAGGCCCAGGCCTCCCGTTTGTGTGTTCACCCGTCAGCCCCTGTCAGGGGAAGATGTCAGGCGATGAGCTTGTCGTCGGCAAAGCCAAAGCCGCGCAGCCCCACCACATGCACGTGCTCGTGCTTGCCCTGCACCTTGCGGATGAGCTTGTAGGTGGTGCCCTTCTCGGGGCTGATGTTCTCCGGCGCCGCGATAAGCAGCTGCATGTCCTGGCGCTCGCACAGCTCGAACAGGGTGGCGATGGATTTGCCATCAAGCCGCGCCGCTTCGTCCAGGAACAACAAGCGGCAGGGAGCGATGTCCTTGCCGCGCAGACGGCGGGACTCCTCCTCCCAGCTGATCAGCACCATCAAGAGGATGGCCTGACCGGTGCCGATCGCCTCGCCGGTGGAGAGGGCGCCGCTCTCGGCACGCAGCCAGCCGTCAGCCCCGCGCTGCACCTCGATCTCCAGCTCCAGGTAGTTGCGATAATCCAGCAGCACGTCCCCCATCACCTGATAGTTGCGCTCCCCCTGCTCCACCTGCGGGTTGAGACGCTGGAAGAGCTTGGCCATGGCCTCGGAGAAGCTGAGCTCCTTGTCGGCGAAGAGATCGTTGTGCATGGCGCTCTGATCGGCGAGCGCGGTCAGGAGGCGAGTGTGGGCCTCGCGGATATTGACGTTGAGACGCACCCCGCGCACCAGACCGAAGGCGATGTTCTGCAGGCCCTGGTTCAATACCCGGATGCGGTTCTGCTCCCGGCGGATGATGTTGGTGATCTTGGCCGCCACCTCGTGGGAGGAGAGGGACAGATGGGTTTCCCGCTGCTTGAGCTCGTCGGCGAGGCGCGCCAGCTCGATCTCCATCTCCTCGATGGCTTCCACCGGATCGTCCGAGCGGATGATGTCGTTGCGGATGCGATCTTTCAGGTAACGGTAGACCTGCACGTAGAAGGCGACCTTCTGCTCGGTGCTGCGGTTGCCTTCCGACAGACGCAGCGCATCGCGCAGGGCCTCGTCGTGGGCCACCGCCACCCGCAGGGCGCCGAGGGCCTTGTCCGACATGGAGCGCAGCTCGTCGCTGTCAAGATAAGCCAGCTCGCGCTTGTTCAGACGCTTCTCGACGTCGGTCTCCCGTGCCAGACGCACCACCCGCGACCAGCTCGCCTTGTGACCCACCAGGGATTTGCGGGCGCTGTAGTAATCCTTGCCTTCCAGCTTGAGACGACCGCCAAGGGATTCGATTTCGCGCTTGCACACCTGCAACTGGGCCTCGGCGCTGGTGCGGCGGGTCCGGGTGCGGATAAGCAGCTCTTCAATCTCTTTCTTGTGGGCACGGGCCTTCTCTTCCATATCGTCAGAGAGGGTCAGCCCCATGGCCGCCAGCTCCTGCTCGAACTCCGCCAGGGTCTGCCCCTTGGCCGAGGCGCTGGAATCGAGCGCCGTGCGCAGTTGCAGCGCCTCGGTGTGGCGCTGGGTGATCTGCTTGTGCTGCTCACCGGCGGTGCGGGCGGCAAGCTCCGCCGCCTTGAGCTTCTCTTTGAGTCGCTCGCTCATCTCGGACGCCTTGCCCAGCAGGTCTTGCGCATCCTGATAGGCAAAGTGCGGCAGACGGGCCACCAGCTGATCGAGGGCGTAGCAGCGGCGTTTCTGCGCGGCCAGCAGGTCGCTCACCTCGTCAAAGGCCGCCTGCAGGGCAGCCAGATCCTGGGGATCCTGGCGCAGCACCTGCACCATGGTTTCCAGTTTTTCCAACGCCTTGCCGTGTTTGGCGATAAAGGCTTCGGCTGTTTTAAGCGCCTCCACGTCGGCGTGAGCCGCCTCGAGGCGGGCCGCCAGGTCTGCCTCGGCAAACAGGTGGGCAAAGGGCAGCATCCCCTGCACCAGCTGGATATGGCGGGTCAGCTGGGCGGCGGCCGCTTTGGCATCACTCAGCTGCTTGTCGCACTCGGCGATGGTTTCTTGCAGCTTGCGCTGCTCGGCCTGTTTGGCCTGCACCTCGGCTTCGGGGTCCGGGCGGAAGGCGATATCCAGATGCTGACCGATAAAGTCGCGGAAGTGACCGTAGAGGCGGTGGTACTTCTGCTGCTCGAAGGCGGCCTTGGCGTAACCCTCGATGAGCCCTTCGCGCTCAAGGTCGAGCTGCTCGATCCGTTTTTCCCGGGCGGCGCGGCCAAACAGCGGCAGCTCGGGGTAGCGGGAGAAGCGCACCTGACGCTTGCTGGTGCGCACCAGCACGGCGTCCCCCAGCTCGTCCGCTTCCACCAGATCCTCGTCAAAGGAGTCGGGGTTGCCCTGAATGAGGTAGATATCTTCCGGGCAATCTTCCAGCTTTTTCAGCCGCTCGATGGCGCCTTCGAGGTCGAGCACCACCAGGGCGCTGCGAGCCGGGCCGTAGAGTGCGGAGTAGTAAGGGGCATCATCGATGGAGATGTCGTCATAGACGTCCGAGAGCAGCACGCCCCCCACCTGCTCGGCGATGCGGGCAAGACGGGGATCCGCCTCGCCTGCACCCAGCTGCAGGTTGCGAATTTGCATCTCCAGCGCCTGTTTCTGGCCCTGAATGCGGTTGCTCTCCTGCTCGAACTCCCGCTCCTTGTCGAGCACGCTCTGCATGCCGGAAGAGAGTTCTTCGGCGGTGGCCAAGGCCAAGCCACTCTGCTCGCGCAGTTGCTCGAGTTTTTCAAAGGATTTGAGCCAGCGCGGGGCCAGCTTGGTCAGTTCCGCGATATCGCGGCCCAGCTGAGTGCCCTGATGCTCGAGGCTGGCGCGGCGCTGATTGGCCTCCGCCTGCTGCTCGGAGAGCTCCTCCTGGCGGGTGCGCTGGGCTTCGAGGAAGATCTCCAGCTCGTCCTGGCTGGCAATGTGCTGACCAGACGCCTGGGCCAGCTCGTCTCGCAGCCGCAAGAGGGTCTTCTGGCTTTCGCTCTCTTTCTCGAGGCGAGCCAGGGCGGCGCGCAGTCCTTGCCCCTGGGCAATGCGGGCCTTGTCTTCGATGTGGCGCTTGAGCAGCCCCTGCGCGGTGGGCCAGGCAGCCTCGCGCACTGTCTCGGGGGCGATGCTGAGCAGCAGCGCCAGCGCCGCTTCGTGTTCGGCCACCGCCGCCTTGGCCAGCGCCAACTGCTGCTCGGCCCCCAGCACGCGGCTGGTCAAGCTCTGCTCGGCTGCGCGGAACTGGTGCAGGGTGTCGCTCGCCTGCGCAGGCTCGAACCCCGGCAGCTCGCACTGCTCGCGGGCCGTCTCCAGCGCCTGCACCGCCTGACGGTACTGGATGGCGCGGGTCTGCTGGATATCGAGCGCCTGCTGATAGTCGGCGAGCTGGGTCTTGAGACTGTCCACCTCTGCCTGGGCCAGCTCCTTGCGCTCTTCCACTTCCAGCAACTGGCCGTGGATCTCTTCCACCACCGCCTGCTGCTGCTCCAGCTTGTCGTTGAGCTCCGCCAGATCGGCGCGATAGAGGGCAATCTTCTTTTGCAGCGCCACGGCCGCCATCACCTTGGCCAGGTGCTCGGCGGCGGATTCCAGCTCGTCGGTCAGCAGCTTCTCGCGGTTGGTGAGCTGATCCACCTCGTCCGCCAGATAGATGGCGCGCTGCTTCTCCTCGGCCAGCAGACGGCGTTTGCCGGCGAGCTCAGAGCGTGCCTTGAGGGCCAGCTCGGAGAGGCGGCTCTTCTCGGCAGCGCCCCGCACATACTCCGCGGCCACATAGTGGGTGGTCTCGGTGATCAGGTTCTTGAAGAGATCCCGCTGACCCTGGGTCTCCTTGATGGCTTCCAGGGTGCGGCGGTTCTCGTAGATGGCCGCCTCCATGTCCTGGAACGCCTTGCGCACCCCGGAGTTCTCCGGCAGCAGGTATTCACGCAAGGAGCGGCTGATGGAAGACGAAATACCGCCGTAGAGGGAGGCTTCGATCAGGCGATAGAACTTGCCGCGATCCTTTTGATCCCGCAGCTTCTTCGGGGTGATGCCGAACTCGAACATGAAGTTGTGATAATCGGTCACCGTATTGAACTTGGCGACCTTGATGGCGCCAAGCTCCGCTGCCGCCCCCTTCAGATCGGCGAAGGCACGTACCCGGCCCTTGCCGTCGTCGAGCTTCTCCAGCAGCAGATCCGTGGGCGCCAGGTGCTCGGGCACATCCACCAGGGCGAACGGGGTGATGTTGACCTTGTTGTCACGGTTGGCCACCTGTTCGAGGTGGACGCCAACCCAGATCCGCTGCTCGCGGCTGTTCATCACTTCCAGCAGCGAATAGCAGTGGCCACGCTGCAGCTTGCCGTAAAGCCCCTTGTCGCGGGAGGCACTGCTGGAACCCGCTTCCGTGGTATTACGGAAGTGAAGCAGTGACTGGTCGGGAATGAGGGCCGCGATAAAGGCCGCCATGGTGGTGGACTTGCCCGCGCCGTTGCCGCCGGACAGGGTCGTGACCAGCTGGTCGAGATCGAAGGTGCGGGCGAAGAAGCCGTTCCAGTTGACCATGGTCAGGGATTTGAATTTGCCTCTCACGCCACACTCTCCATCAAACCGGCAGACACCATCAGTGCCGGCACATTAACGTTGCAGATCATCTTCCACCTCCAGCTCCAGTTGCTCTTCGTCCAGATCCTCTTCGATATCCTCGAACAGGGAATCGCTGCTCGGCATCTCGTCGTCGTGGAAAATGGCCTCCCCTTCCTGGATCATCCGCAGTTGCACCGCGCGGGGATCCTCGTCGGAGCGCACATCGGCGGCGAAGCGGAACACGGATTCGTTGACCCGGAATTTGTCGCTGTTGCCAAGGGGGGTGATCATCCCGAGGCGCTTGAGGCGACGCATGGAGGTGCGGATCTTCTCGAGGAGCTTCTTCTTGTCCAGATCCGTGCCGCCGGAGCGGCTGTTGACCATGCGCAGCAGTTGCTTCTCGTCCGCCAGACTCAGCACCTCTTCTTGCAGCTCGCCCATGGCGAACACCCCTTCAGAGGCGAGCCTGTCCGGGCTCAGGAACAGGTAGCAGAGCACCTTGCCCACCAGCATATCGAGCTCGGATAGCACTGTTGTTCCGATGTCGGCGCTCGGGCGCGGACGCAGGTAGAAGAAGCCTTCCGGCGCCTTGATGAGTTCCACCTGATAGCGCCCGTAGAAGATCTCCAGCTCCTGGTGGTACTCCACCAGGGCCGAGTGCTGCTCGAATTCGTCGGCACTGATGTGGCGACCGGAGCGCAGGGCGGTGTCGATGCGCGGAAACAAGGGGTTGGCGATGGCCTCTGCGAGCCGCAGGGGCAAGGGGAATTCAGTATTGATCGATGACATAGGCCTGAACCTTGGATCCAGCTTGGTTGATGGGTTTCCATGCGGGTTGGCGGTGGTGCTCGCGCTCACCGCTGGCATGGCCGAGACGCACGGCCTGATCGATCAGGAGGCGCGCCACGTCGAAGTGGGCATGAGCCGGGTAGTCCAGCAGGTATTCCCGCAGCACGTCGGCAAGATCCAGCCGATCTCCCTGCTCCGGGTAGCGGGCCAGGTAGCGCTCGATGCGCTCCGCCAGCTCCTGGTTGATGTCCACCATCTCCACGTACTCCATCTCGAGGGGCACCTCGCCGGTCACCTCCTCGTCGTGGATGGCGATGGTTTCATCCCGCAGCTCCAGCAAACGGGGCTCTTCGGCCACCCGCAACAACCAGCTGTGCTGCTCGAAGTTGCGGATGGATTCCCGCAGCCGCTGGCTGAAGGCGCGGTTCTTGTCCATGTCGATGGCGTTGCGGATGAACTTGTGGACGTGCCTGTCATAACGGGACCAGAGCTCGATGCACTGCTGGCCCCAGGCGGTGATGACATCCAGACGCCCCTGCAGGGCGTGGGTCAGCTCCTCGACGTGGAATAGATCCTCACGCCCCTGGGCCGCTTCCTGAATGTTGAGCAGCCCCGCCTGCAGGCGGTGGCCGGCGGCGTCCAGGGTGTCCTGCAACTCGCGCAGGGTCTGGCCGGTCTCGTGCAGGAGCTTCTCGCAGCTGTGGATGGCATCGACCCAGTTCTGGGTCAGCAGGGCCGCGATCTCGCTCTTGACCTGGTTTTGCTGCTCGTCCATGGCGCGCTGGGTGAGATCGATGCGCCCGAGCGTCTCTTCCAGGGAGAAGGAGAGGCGCGGCAGCACCTCGGCGTCCCACTGCTCCCGGGTGTTGGTCTCGAGCGCCGCCTTGCGGGCGGTGTCGAGCTCGGCCGCCAGGTGCTCGAGCAGGATGGAGAGCTTGATGGAGTCCACCTGGCGCTGATCCATGAAGAAATCGACGATGCTCATGCCAAGGCGCGACAGGCGGTAGAGGCTCTCGCCCGCCACCATGTCGGTGGTGAAACGCGACAGCAGTTGCTGGCGAATGAGATCGTTGATGGCGTTGTTGGCGCGACCGGTGAGGGTCTCGTCCATCTGGCCGAAGGCACTGCTGACATAGCCAAAGGCATCGTGCAGCGCGGCCTCAGAGAGATCAGACTCGTCCTCGGAGAGCGTCTTGATCGCTATCAGAAAGGCCAGCCTGTCGGTGGGGAGGTTCAGCGCCAACCCCTCCTGTCTGACCCATCCCACCGTCTCTGGCAGGGTACGGGATGTACTCATCATGACGTTATCATCTCGTTGTTATAGTCGGCAGGTCTTCGCCCGCCGTGGTGATATAGGCCGGGGTCGGTGGCGCCCCGGCGGCTGGATCCCGCATCGTATTCACGCCGGTGTGTCTCAACCGGCCGGTTTCTGGGCCATCACATGGATGTAGCGCCCCAGGGAAACAAAGGGCTCCTGGCGGCAATATTGCTGCTCCATGGCCAGCAGGTCCTCGAACTTCTCGACCTGATCCTGCTTGTGGCGCATGTAGTCGTGGATGACGCGCACCCCGGTCTTGCCGATGATCCGCAATCCCCCCCGGCCTATCCAGTCATAGACCTGCTCCGGCAACTGGGGATTGGTGGGCGTCAGGGCTGTCTGGCGTTTCTTGCGAAGGCCCAGGCGCACATAGTCGAAATTACCCACCACCAGGCTCTGGAACAGGAGGCCGTGACGATTGTAAAAAAGCAGCGACAGTATGCCCCCAGCCTTGACGAAAGGGAACAGACCCAGCAAGGTCTGGCGCGGCTCGGCGAGCCACTCCAGTACCGCGTGACAGAGCACCAGATCGAAGGTGCCGGTCACCTGGCGCTTGAGATCCTGAATGGGGCAATGGATGAGACGAATTCTGTCTTCCAGCCCCTTCTCGGCGATCTGCTCCCGGGCCAGATCCAGCATTTCTGCCGACAAATCGCACAGCTCCACCTGATGGCCCATGGCCGCCAGTTTCTGGGCGAAGTAGCCAAAGCCGCCGCCGGCATCCAGGATGCGCAGCGGCCGGTTGCCCAGGCGCGCCAGGCAGGCTTCGATGTCACTCCAGACAATGGTGGTGCGAATGCGCCCCTTGGTGGAGTCGTAAATGTTGCGAGCGAACTTGTCCGCGCGCCCGTCAAAACTCTGATCTTGCTTCAAGACACACTCATCTTCGACCGCCCCGCCATGAGGGCCGCAGGAGGAACCACACAGGATTGGGCCACAGGAAAAAAGAGGGGTATTCTGTCACATCCCGAATTTGCTGAAAACTCAAGGACGTGTCTGTCGTGTTCGAGCTCAACTTCTTTGTCATCAAGAAATGGCTGGGCCATCTGCTGATGCCGCTCCCCTTCTCTCTCTCCTTGTTGGTGCTGGCGCTCGTGCTGCTCTGGTTCACCCGCTTTCAAAAAAGCGGCAGGCTGCTGGCGACCCTCTCCTTGGTGATCATCGCCCTGATGGGGACGCGGCCGGTGAGCTACGAGCTGGCCCGCAGCCTGGAGCAGACCTATCCCCCCTTCGAGGTGAGCCTGCATCCTGACATCCAGGCCATCGTCGTGCTGGGCAACGGTCATGTGAGCGATCCGGCCATCCCAGAGCGCGCCTGGCAAAACAACATCTCCCTGGCGCGCACCCTGGAAGGGGTTCGCCTGGCCCTGGCCTATCCAGAGGCCGAGCTGGTCTTCTCCGGCGCCGTGGCCGGGGATCCCCTGTCGAACGCCGAGGTCAACGCCCGCATGGCAGCCAGCCTTGGCATCCCGCGTGCGCGCATGACGTTGTTTGAAAACAACAAAGACACCCATGACGAGGCGGTCAGCATCGCCGCCCACCTCAACGGCAAGCGGGTGGCGCTGGTGAGTTCGGCCACCCACCTGCCCCGGGCCATGGCCCTCTATCGCAGTCAGGGACTCGATGCGGTGCCGGCTCCCACCGATTACACCGCCAAGCAGAGTCAGGAGCCACAACCCCTCTACAGCTACCTCCCCAAGGGACGTTATCTGATGTATTCCGAGGCTGCCATTCACGAGTGGATTGGGGTATGGTGGGCCCGTTTGCGTGGGCAGGTTACCGAGTGAGCAATCGCGCCTTGCATTCCTGATTTGGATCAGGAAAGCGAAAAAAAATTACGTCATTTGCCGCCGGGTCAGCTATCTTGGGCTCGGTTCAATTCATATAATGTTGCGCAATCAAATGCCTAGGAGATATAGAAGATGAGACAGCACCTGGTAATGGGTAACTGGAAACTGAACGGCACCAAGGCTTCTGTAGAAGCCCTGATCAAAGGACTGACCCCGGCCGCTGCCGCTCATCCTTCCGTGCAAGTGGCCGTCTGCCCGCCGGTTATCTTTTTGGGTCTGGTTGAACAGCTGACCGCTGGCAGCAAGATCGCCTACGGTGCCCAGAACGCCGACGTTCACGAGTCCGGCGCCTTCACCGGCGAAAACGCCCCCTCCATGCTCAAAGCCTTCGGCTGCACCTACTCCCTGGTCGGCCACAGCGAGCGTCGTACCCTGCACGCAGAGACCGACGACGTGGTGGCTGCCAAGTACGAAGCCATCCAGAAGGGCGGCCTGATCCCCGTGCTGTGCATCGGTGAAACCCTGGCCCAGTTCGAAGCCGGTACCACCAACCAGGTGGTCGAGACCCAGCTCAAGGCCGTGATCGATCGCTGCGGTATCGCCTCCTTCGAGAACGCCGTCATCGCTTACGAGCCGGTATGGGCCATCGGTACCGGCAAGACTGCCACCCCGGAAATCGCTCAGGCCGTTCACGCCCACATCCGTCAATACCTGGCCGGTTTTGATGCAGCCGTGGCTGCCAAGGTACAGATCCTGTACGGCGGCTCCGTGACTGGCGCCACCGCTGCCGACCTGTTCGGCCAGCCGGACATCGACGGTGGCCTGGTGGGTGGCGCGTCCCTGAAAGTGGACGACTTCTCCCAGATCATCGCTGGCGCCGCCAAGTAAGCGCCAAGCAAAGAGGGGCCCCGCCCCTCTTTGCATATCGCTTTCCTATGGACCCTCTCGCCATAGGAAAGCCGATATAGTAAAAGCGGCCAGCCGTATTTTTCAGAATCTTGATTTTCGACAACTCAGATCCAGAGGCACTCATGACCAAACAAATCAAACGTATTGGTGTTTTGACCAGTGGTGGTGACGCACCGGGTATGAACGCAGCCATCCGCGCCGTGGTGCGCGCCGGTCTGCATCATGGCCTGGAAGTTTACGGCATCTATGATGGCTACCTCGGTCTGCACCAGGACCGTATCGTCAAGCTCGAGCGTCACAGCGTCTCCGACGTCGTGAACCGTGGCGGTACATTCCTCGGCTCCGCCCGTTTCCCCGCCTTCAAGGATCCGAAAGTCCGTGCCGAAGCGGTCGAAAACCTGAAGAAACACGGCATCGATGCCCTGGTGGTCATCGGCGGGGACGGCTCCTACATGGGTGCCAAGAAGCTGACCGAAGAGGGCTTCCCCTGCATCGGCCTGCCGGGCACCATCGACAACGACATCGCCGGTACCGACTTCACCATCGGCTTTGACACCGCCCTGAACGTGGTCGTGGACGCCATTGACCGCCTGCGCGACACCTGCAGCTCCCACCACCGCATCTCCGTGGTCGAGATCATGGGCCGCCACTGCGGCGATCTGGCCATGTCTGCCGCCGTTGCCGGTGGTGCCGAGTACGTGATCGTGCCGGAAGTGGCCTTCGACAAGGAGAAGCTGCTGCAACAGATCAAGGAAGGGGAAGCCAAGGGCAAGAAGCACGCCATCATCACCATCTGCGAGCACGTCACCGACGTCAACGCCCTGGCGAAAGACATCGAGGCCATGACCGGCCGCGAAACCCGCGCCACCATCCTGGGTCACATCCAGCGTGGCGGTTCTCCCACTGCCCGTGACCGTATCATGTCCAGCCGCATGGGTGCCTTCGCCGTCGAGCAACTGCTGGCGGGCCAGGGTGGCCGCTGCGTCGGCATTCAGGGCAACGAGATGGTGCACCACGACATCATCGACTGCATCGAGAACCTGAAGCGCCCGTTCAACCAGGAGCTGTACGATCTCTCCACCACCCTGTTCTAAGGGCTGTGGTCTGACAAAAAACCCTCCTCTGGAGGGTTTTTTTATGCGGGCTCCTCACTCCCTCCTCCCTCTGCGGGGGCCCGACTATCCACTGGCCACTGTCGCCATCTCTTACCCCTTGCCCGGCGGCCCTGAGCCTCTGACCCCACGACCTTCTCCTTTACTTCTTTCCCCCGCTTTTCTGCTTGCTCACCTTGTTCGCGACGGGTCTGGATAAAGGCCTTGGTGCCGCAGAGCCACGGCCCTGCGCCAGGCCTCCCCTGCCCTTCATCCCATCACACTGGCGCCATATAACAAACCGGGTGGGCCGACGATATCGCCCGCTTCCCCTGCGCGCGGGCCCAGTGGCTCGTCCCCCCAAGAAAACAGCGAAAAACGGGGCTTCCGACCACCCAAGGCCCCATGAAGATCGCCCCCCATTTTCCCGCCTTCCCCCCTTTCCTTCCATGCTCCTTTGACGGCCGTTTTGTCGTTTTTTCGTACTCTTTTTACTCCCATCCTGTTTGGGATGAGCAGAAAATTGAGGCTTCATCGGATAACCCTGGCTGGCAACAGCCTTGCAGACTGGGGTTGGGACACAGGTCGTGAGAAAACATGACATGGGATGACAAAACCTGGCTGACAACCACCAACCTCCCTATGGCGACATCAATCGGCGCATCCCGCAGGCCATTTTGCTGATGAAAAATGGAGATCACCACAAAGACCCCAATCGAAACCATCAAGAAGAGAGTCACAAAAACAACATAACTCGATGTATTTAAAGGATTTATATGTATCCACTTTCACTGACATCACCATAAAACCCTTTCCAGGACAAAAAACGCCCTTAAACTTGGGAAAATGCAGTAGTATTTCACTGGCAAACCATTTTCGCCTCATAATTACATTTTTCGTTGTTTTATCGTTCTGTTGTGGTATCTTGGTTCCATCATGAGCCAACCAAGGGAGATAAAATCATGAAAGAGTTCGTAGTTACCGCCGTTTTCACCGTGTTTTTCACTCTGGTTGCCGTCTCCATGCCGTCGCTGGCACAGCTCTAAGTCGGTCAATCAGTCATCTGCCACCTCTGCACCAGAGGGGTGGTTCAAAAAACAGACTGCAACATGGGTTTTTGACGTGCTCTGGCAAAGGATGATGCCAAGCCATCATTGAGTGCGATCTGCGCACACAAAACGACCTCGTCGACATCCATGCCATCTTTCAAGGGGAGCCCGGGCTCCCCTTGTCGCATCTCCCTCTGCGGGATTTACTCTTGCCCCCCTGCCCGTCACAATGGCCGCTGGATTTGCCACGCAGGAACCACCATGACTCAGGATGCCTTGCGCCACTGGCGCCGCGACCTTCATCGTCACCCCGAAGCCGCCTGGTGTGAATTTCGCACCACCACCCTCATCGCCCAACACCTCAGTGAACTCGGTTTCTCCATCATGCTGGGGGATCAACTGCTCGCCAGCACCCTCATCATGGGACGGGAAATAGACGTCGAGGCCCAGAAGGCCCGTGCCCTGCACCAGGGGGCGCATCCGGAGTGGCTGACGCGGATCGACGCACTCACCGGCGTGATGGGACTCTGGGAGAGCGGGCGCCCCGGCCCCACCCTGGCGTTTCGCTTCGATATCGATGCGGTGGAGGTCGAAGAGAGCCAGGAGGCGTCACACCAGCCCGGCCAGGGAGGCTGGCACTCCGCTAACCCGGGCTGGATGCACGCCTGTGCCCACGATGGTCACACCGCCATCGGGCTGGTGCTGGCCGAGCGGATCGCGGCCCTCGCCGATCGCCTCACTGGCCGCATCAAGCTCTTCTTCCAGCCGGCTGAAGAGGGCTGCCGAGGCGGCAAGGCGCTCGCGGCAGGGGGGCAGCTCGACGATGTGGACGCCCTGCTAGCACTGCACATCGGCATTCACGCGAACAGTGGTGAGCTGGTGGTCAACCCCACCGAGTTTCTCTGCTCAACCAAATTCGACGTGGAGTTCATGGGGCAAGCCGCCCATGCGGGGCTCGAGCCCAACGCGGGCCACAATGCCCTGGCGGCGGCCTGCATGGCCACCACCGCCATGCTCGGCATTCCCCGCCATCGGGACGGCATGACCCGCATCAACGTGGGGCAGCTCAACGGCGGCAGTGGACGCAACGTCATCCCGGGCCATGCCCGCCTGATGGGGGAGACCCGTGGCGCGACGCCCGCCCTCAACGACTACATGTTCAATCAGGTGCAGCAGATTGTGGAGGGGGCGGCCCTGATGCAGGGCGCGACCTACCACATCCGCAAACAGGGGGAAGCGATCGGCATCGAGAACAGCCCAGCCCTCATCGAGGAAATCGTGCCTCTCGCAGAGGGGATCTCCCTTGATACCATCCACACCCGCCGCTTCGGGGCCAGCGAGGATGCCGGTTTCCTCATCGAGCGGGTACAGCAGCACGGCGGCGAAGCCGCCTATCTCATCCTGGGAGCCAACCTCGCGGCCCCCCACCATCATCCGGAGTTCGACTTCGACGAAGCCGTGCTGGCCCCCGGAGTGGCCTTGCTGGAGGCCTGGCTGCTCGCCCGCCTCGGCCGCTAGCAGACGCCGGATGCAAACAAGGCAGCCCATGGGCTGCCTTGTTTTTTACATCCTTGCGGACATGGGGACCTACTCTCCCAGCACGATCGCGCAGAGATGGGCGAAGTGGTGGATCTCGTGGGTCGCCTCGCACGGGACTGTCTCCCGCCCCGGGTTGTACCAGCAGGTGGCAAGCCCCTGGGCGGCGGCACCGGCGATGTCGGTCTTGGGATTGTCCCCCACCATCAACACCCGCGCCGGGCTCGGCTGACCCATCTGCGCCAGGGCATGCTGGAAGATGGCCGCCGCCGGCTTGGTCACCTGCACCTCGTCAGAGATAACGAGAGGCTCAAACCAGCTGTTCCAGCCCAGTTTGTCGAGGCGCCCGCGCTGGGGCAGGCTGAAGCCGTTGGTGATGATCCCCATTCTGACCTTGCTCTTCAGGGCCTGCAGGGTCTCCTCCACCCCCTCCAGCGGCACGCTCAGGGCGATGATCTGCTGCAGGAAGGTCTCGTTCATCGCCATGGGCGCCACGTTGACCTGCTCGGCAAAGAGCGAAAAACGGGTCTGCTGCAGGTGGGTGGCGTCAATCTCCCCTGAGTTGTACTGCTGCCAGAGCCGCTGGTTGAGGGCATGGTACTCCGCCATCTTGGGGGGAGTCGGCGCCACGCCGTAGATCTGCAGGGTCCGCTCCAGCGCCCTGGCGACCGGAAAATCGAGCAGGGTTTCGTCCAGATCGAACAGCACCCAGTCATAGCTTGCTTGTTTCACGCTTGTCCTTATTGATTGTGCTTGGCCACGTTGTCATGCGTCGGGCGCACCCATCCCCAGAGGGCTGTCGAGCAGGGTCAGGGTCAGCCTGACACCAAAGCCGGTTACCTCGCTGCCCACCACGCCATTGCCCCCCTTGTTGCGAAAACCACTCAGGTCGAGGTGCAACCAGGGAAGCTCGGCGGGCACGAAGCGCGTGAGAAAACGGGCGGCATCGATGTGATCCGGGGAGGCGCCCGGCGCGCACTGTAACAGATCGGCCCACTCGCTATCGAGGTTGTCATCGTAATCCTCGTCCAGGGGGAAGGGCCAGACTCGTTCCCCGCTCTGCTGGCCCAGCGCTATCAGCGTGGTGAGCCACTCGGGGCGGTTGGTGAAGGCGCCGCTGTAACGGCTGCCGAGCGCCCGTTTGCAGGCGCCAGTCAGGGTGGCGTAGTCGATCAGCAAGTCGGGTTTGTCCCCGGCCGCCAGGGTCAGGGCATCCGCCAGCACCATGCGACCCTCGGCGTCGGTGTCCACCACTTCGATGGTGGTACCGTTGAGGGCGGTCACCACCTCACCGGGCCGGAAGGCCTGCGGGCCGATGTGGTTCTCGGCGATGGCGAGCCAGCAGTGCACCTCAACGGGGAGTTTCGCCCGGCTGATGGCCAGCAGCGTGCCAAGGGCCACCGCGCTGCCCCCCATGTCCAGGTGCATGCCATACATGCTGCCACCGACTTTCAGGTTGTAGCCACCGGAGTCGTGGCAGATCCCCTTGCCCACCAGCGCGACGCGGCGCATCGGGTTGGCCGGACAGTAACTGAGCCTGACGATGGCGGCCTGACCGTCCGCCGAACCACGGGCCACCGCCAGGAAGGCGCCAGCCCCCTTCTGTGCCAGGGTCGTCTCATCAAACTCCTGCCACAGCCACCCCTCCTGCTGCGCCAGCTCCCGGGCATAGGCCCGGTAATGACGGGCATTGAGCTCGGACGCTGGCAGCACTGCCAGGTGGCGAGCCAGACCGTTGCCTTCGGTTTCTGCGCTCAGGCGGGCCATGTCCAGCTCGCAAGGGGGGGAAAGTTGCAACTGCTGATAACCCGATCTTGTCGCCTCACTCCGTTTCTGGGTCGGCAGGGTCACATCGGCGGCGAGCAGGCAGGCGAGCACCACCCTTGCCAGTTGGGCGCGATGCTCATCGTCAAAGCCCTCCAGATGGAGCGCCAGGTGCGTCGCCTTGAGGCCCGCCAGCGAGCCCACCCAGCTGCGCACCTGCTTATAGAGCCGATGATCCAGGACCGGGCGGGCATCCATGAAGATCACCCGTTGCAGCCCCTGACTGTCGTCAAGGGAATAGGGGGCCTTCTGACCCAGGGCTATCTGGGTTGCCACGGCGGCAAAGGGAGGCGTCGCCAGCAGGGTATCGCGCGCTGAGTCGGCAATGAGCAGGAGTTTGACGGCAGCCGGCCCTGCCATTACTTCGGCGAGGGAGGTGCTCTGCATCGTGATTTGGGGAGAAGAATAGCTAAAAGGGGTCATCACAGGGTGCGGCCTCATCCATGAACAGAAAGCAGGATGATACCGAACAAATGGCGAGAGGGATCGGAAAAACACACATTATTGTGTGCAAGCAACAGATGCTGGAGGTAATCAGAGAGGTAATTCAGAAGAAAAGCAGTCAGAAGTTGGTTGCGGGGGCCGGATTTGAACCGACGACCTTCGGGT
>NZ_CAWMFQ010000017.1:0-4656 GCF_963866995.1 Aeromonas sp. ZOR0002
CACAGTGATCTACCCCATCCCCGGCTCCAACCTGCCGCTCGCGACCCTGGGCACCCTGATCCTCTGGATGGGCTGGTTCGGCTTCAACGGTGGCTCCCAACTGGCGCTCTCCAGCGCCGCTGACGCCACCGCCATCGGCACCGTGTTCGTCAACACCAACGCCGCCGCGGCCGCCGGTGTGGTCGGCGCCCTGCTGGTCAGCAAGCTCACCTGGGGCAAGGCGGATCTCACCATGATCCTCAACGGCGCCCTCGGCGGCCTGGTCGCCATCACCGCCGACCCGGCCTCCCCCAGCCCGCTGTTCGCCAGCCTGATCGGCGCCCTGGCCGGTGCCCTGGTGGTCTACGCCATCGTCGCCTTCGATCGCCTGAAGATCGATGATCCGGTCGGAGCCATCTCGGTACACGGCGTCTGCGGCCTGTTCGGCCTGATGGTGGTGCCCTTCTCCAACACGAGCGCCACCTTCGGTGCCCAGTTGCTGGGTGCTGCCACCATCTTCGGCTGGGTCTTTGTCGTCTCCCTTGTGGTCTGGAGCCTGCTCAAGGCCACCATGGGCCTGCGGGTCAGCGAAGAGGAAGAGATGATGGGTGTAGATGTCCACGAGTGCGGCATCGATGCCTACCCCGAGTTCGTCAGCGTCAAATCCAGCATCTGACACGGCCATCGGATACGGGGCCCGGGGGACACCTCGGGCCCCGTTTTTTTTGGCGGCTCTGCGCCCCTGAAGGCAGGAGGACGGTTCGAGTGATGCCACTCTGCCACGCAGCCGGTGAACCACCTGCTTTGCCCCCTCCCCTTTTCAAGGGGAAAGTCGGAGTATGCCGTGCCGGCTGACGGATGGGGCCATAACCCCCTCCCCGCCTCCCCCTTGGCGGGGAGGAGCAACCAAGCGCCCCCTGTCTGGACGAATCAAATAATCGAGGTAGCAGCCAGGTAGGTTCGATTAGCGAAGCGTAATCGGACAGCGGTAACAGCATTGCTCCCTTCTCCCGTTTATTAAAAAAGGAGGAGAAGGGCTGGGGATAAGGAGCAGGAAAAAGAGAGTTCGCGGTAAACGTTGGGCTTCGCTCAACCACAACCGACACAGTGGTAGGTTGGCGCTGAGCCTGCGAAGCCCAATATACAAAACAGAATTAAAAGAACTTTAATTACGCCTTGTGATTTTGCCAAGGTCTATTTTATGTTTAATTTCCTCCCCCTTAACAGGGGGAGGTATGTTAAACAATCAATCTACAATATCATTTAATATGGATAAGTTCAGATAACATACCTATATATACAGGATACCTTTTGTATTGCATGGTATTATTTGACCACCTGAGTGATGATTGCCCACCAAGCAGACGATGACCAACCCAACGAGTGTCAATAATATTCCTACCTCCTCGTTGATTTAATAAAAGCAGACTCCCCATAAATTTCACCCAGACATCATGACTATCAAGAAGCTCCTTTCCATATAAATGCATAGAGCGGCCACTATCAAAGACAAAAAAATCCATATTCCATTGACTCATAAAGTCATTAATTACACCAAATATATCACTCGTAAACTTACTTATACCCAAATCTACCATAGGTATGTAACGTGATATATCATGATCAAAATACACTTTTGAATTTATAGCAAGCTCTTCTGATGGCCTCATGCATTTAATTTTATTATCTAACCAATCCGTGTTGACTTCAGACAAAACAACTCTGAATTCCTTGTGCGGATCAGACAAGGATGAGGGTATATATGTATATGTCTTCATTGATAGAAGAGTTAAATCAGATGAGAAGTGCTGACAATAGTTTCTAAGATGCTCTATGTATATAGATGCGGGATGTCGATTAACGTTTATTTTATTAACTGCCACGTTTAGCCCACCTTTATCCCGTTCAAAAGTTGATAGGTCTCCAAAGAGAATGAGTCTGTCATCCCTGCTATATAATCAGTAATCAAATGGCATCTTAAATTAAATTCAACCTTATCGCACACACCTTCATGCAAGGAGCGAACATATGCACGAACATGTTTATCAGATAAGAGGTTAAAAAGGCGAGTGCAAATAGCCATTTTTTTGCCGGCTTTTTTTTTCCACAATTTTGATAAAATCATCCCGACTTAATTCAAGTAAAGGAGAAAATTTATCAAGCAGTCCATATATTATAGCGTACCCACCTAACTCCATTCTTTCTGCCTCAGCAGAGGTAAATATATACTTTCTGGTAAAGTCTTTTAGAATTTCCTGTAAATCATACACCAATGTGTGCTCTCTAATTAGAGCATCTACATTCCCATTCAAGTAATCATCAAATTTAACAAAGAAATCAAAAGCTACTAGCTTCACACTCAAGTTAGTTAATGTTGTTTTGAATAGTAGAAACTTATATTCAAGTTCTTCAGTACAGTCATTAAAGTTTTCATTATATTTGCTGATTATGTATTCGGCATCCTCTATATGAGACCTCAACTTTGGCAATTCAGAATAGACAGCCCCTACATCACGATCTCGTTCACAGAAATCATATATGGATTTCTTAATGTATTTGAAGAATAGTTCGTAAGAGACGATCCCCTTTTCAAATCCATCTTCAATATCACTAATACAGTAGGATATGTCATCTGCAGCTTCCATGAGGTATGCCAATATATGCCTACCAGATACCCCCAGATCAGTCTTTATTGCGCTAACAACTTTCTCTTCCGTTGAGAAATACCCCATTTTTTTATGATGTAACTTGTTACTTCCAACTGTATCATTAGAGGCTACATATTTTATGCATGCTGCCAGTTGAGATGTCGTCAAGTTTAAACCAAATGCATCAGTCCCCTGAAGCTTTGATATAATTCTCAGCCCTTGTGGGTTGCCATCAAAATGAATAAAATCATTATAGTTATAATCACTTTCAGATAAATTTACTTTCTTTTTACCCTCCAGTATTGCCTTGTTCTCTCCAAACCATGTTGAAATAGCGGACTCTCCAAAATGACCAAAGGGAGGATTACCAACATCATGTATTAAACATGCTGTTTCAACAGTTTTTCTTATCGCAACATCCTCATCTAATATAAATTTTAGATATGGATTTATAGCCTTTCCCTTGCTGAGTTCCTCACTTATCAACTCGACTATTTTTTGTACTAAGAATACACCTATATGAGCGACTTCCATTGAATGTGTGAGTCGGCTCCTTACAGCTGCATTATTTTCCAAAGAAAATACTTGAGCTTTCATCTGCAGCCGTCTAAATGATGCAGAGTAAATATATCTAGCATGATCACTTAATGAAATAGAGGGAAAGTCATCATATTTTTTCTCAGATGGTCTAAGCCTCATTTTTGATAATACTTTCATATTAAAATCTCCATGTTATTTATCAATAATAACTATTTAATCCAACCTCTGTGCCAATCCCGAATAACGCTCGGTCTTTTTCCGCACGGCCTGGGCCAGCAGGGCGCGATCGCCGTAGAGATCGAGGCGGGCCTTGGCGCGGGTGATGCCGGTGTAGACCAGCTCACGAGTCAGGAGCGGGCTGGGGCTGTCGGGCAGCACCAGTACGGTTTGGGCAAACTCCGAGCCCTGGGATTTGTGGATGGTCATGGCGTAGACCGTCTCATGGGGGGGCAACCGGCTGGGCAGCAGGGCCCGCAGGGTGCCGTCCGGCTGCTCGAACCATACCTTGAGGCGGCCGGTGTCATCGGGCAGGCAGAGCCCCATGTCGCCGTTGTAGAGGCCGACCCCGTGGTCGTTGCGCACCACCATCACCGGGCGGCCCGCATACCAGTCGCCGTCACGCTGGATCAGCCCTGCCTTGGCGAGGGCCAGTTCGAGCCGCTCGTTGAGCCCCGTCACCCCGAAGGGGCCATCCCGCAGGGCGCAGAGGATCTGGAAGCCGTTGAACGCCTTGAACACCGCCGCCGGATCTTCTCCGGCCCGGGCCGCCTTGAGGTAGCTGCCATAACCGGCGACCCCCTGGGCAATCAAGGCGTTGTAGGCCTCCCCCGCCCAGGGGTGCAGGCGGATGTCGCCAAATCCTGCGCCCCAGACCTCCTCCACCGCCGCCCCGTCGCCGCTGTTGCAGGCCCGCGCCAACTGGCCTATGCCGGAGTGCTGGTCAAAGCGCCAGCTCTTGGAGAGCAAACAGAGGCTGTCGCGCACGCTGGCCCCCGCTGGCGTGCCTTGCAGGCGATAACCGGTCTGGCGGGAGAGCCAATCCGCCTGCGCGGGGCTGATGCCCTGTTCGATAAAGCTGCAGATATCCCCGAGCACGGCCCCCGCCTCCACCGAGGCGAGCTGATCCTTGTCGCCGAGCAGGATGAGGCGGGCATGGCTCGGCAGTGCATCCAGCAGGCGCGCCATCATCGGCAGGTCCACCATGGAGGCCTCGTCCACCACCAGCAAGTCCAGGTGCAGCGGGTTGCCTCTGTGATGGCGGAACTGGCTGCGCCCGGGGATCACCCCGAGCAGCCGGTGCAGGGTGCCCGCCTCGGTGGGGATGGCCTCCACCCACTCGGGGGGCAGATCCAGGGCCTGCAGGGCAGCGCCGATACTCTCGGTCAGACGCGCCGCCGCCTTGCCGGTGGGGGCCACCAGCCGGATCGCCGGGGCCTTGCCCCCTTGCAGGCCGGTCTCCACCAGGATGGCGAGGAGCTTGGCCACCGTG
>NZ_CAWMFQ010000018.1:0-13125 GCF_963866995.1 Aeromonas sp. ZOR0002
TTGGCGTGTTCCGCCGTGCTGGTAGGGGCGCATTATAGGGAGGCCGGTTACGATGACAAGGGATTTTTTGAAGAAAGTCACGGAAACTTCAAATTATCCAGTTAGAAACAACTTACCCAGTGTATATATACAATGTTATCCACAAGCTGATGATTTCAGCCCTCTTTTATTGGCATTTATCAGGATCTTCCTGGCTGAAGGAATGCCATACTGAAGCGGATAATTTGCCTCAAGTGGTCCATGGTAGCGTCTGGTCGTAAAGCTGGTTACCATGAAGGTGAATAGAGTGTTGCACCTTTTTTGCTTTCATTTACAAAAGGTCTTTAAAGATGAATTTATCCAAGTTTCCCGTTTATGTGCAGGCAGCAGTTCTTGCTCTGGTATTGGCGCTGCTCGGCTATCTGGTTGCCCAGGCCCTGCAGTTCTCTCTGAAAGTCGAAGTCATTTTTGCCGCCGGTCTGGCCATTGGCGGTTTCGTGGTACCGCTCTTCCTTAACCGTGCGCCTGCCACCGCCCTCGAACAGGCGACCAGCCAGGAGACCTGTACCTTATATGTAGGCAACCTGCCCTATCGCGCCAACGAGATTGCGGTGCGCGAACTCTTTGCCGAGCAAGGTCAGGTACTGTCAGTTCGTCTGATGAAGGACAAGGCCACCGGCAAACGCAGGGGCTTCGGGTTTGTGGAGATGCCTGTCGCCGATGCGGCCAAGGCCATCGCCGCGCTCAATGACAAGGAGTATCAGCAGCGCACCCTGAAAGTGCGTGAAGCAAATGACAAGCGGGACCGGGATGAGAAGGACGTCAACGACGTCGACGCCTGATATTCAGTACACCACTTCTTCGAGTGACGACAGCCCCCAAGCTTGCAAGGGGGCTGTCAGTTTCTGGGCCCCAGCATCCAGTCGCGTGCAGTAGGCACGTCCCGTCCCCTCGCCAGGCGCCTGGACCGGCAGTGTCGCCAGCAGATGCGCCACCCGCCTTGCCACGGCAAGACCCGAATCGACCAGTTGGCATTCCGGCATCAGCTGTTTGATCTCTTCGTTGAGCAAGGGGAAGTGGGTACATCCCAGTACCAGGGTATCCGGCCTCTCCTCCCCTTCCATCCAGTCTGCGAGCACCTCTCTGAGCAGGGCCATATTGACCGGCAACCCCGCCAGCTTGCGCTCGGCTTCGATAACCAGTTCGGTGGCCCCCTTCAGCAGCACATGCTTGCCCGGGGCGAACTGGGCAATGAGTTCATGGGTATAGTCACGGCTGACGGTGCCGGGCGTTGCCAGCAGACCGATGTAGCCGTTACGGGTCAGGGCGGCGGCAGGCTTGATCGCGGGGACCACGCCGACCACGGGAATGCTGAGTGCGGTACGCAGGGATGGCAGGGCAATGGTGCTGGCGGTATTGCAGGCGATCACCACCAGATCGATGGCGTGCTCGGCCACCATGTGGCTGACCAGTCCGGTACAAGCCTCGATGAGGGCCGCCTCACTCAGCTCGCCATAGGGAAAGTGGGCATTGTCGAAACTGTAGAAATAGTTGTGCTCCGGCAGAGCGCGACGGATCTCCCCATAGACGGTCAGACCGCCCATACCGGAGTCGAACACGAGAATATTGGCCACCTGAGCTCCCCCTTGAATGCGAGGCCGCGATCATACTCCCGCCCGGCGCCAATAGAAAAGGCCCTGCCAATGGCAGGGCCCCTGATTTTTCAGATCCAGACAAGGGGATCAGAGTGCGTAGTCCACCGTCACATAGTAGGCACGCTCGTCAGCCGGGTAACCCACCGAGGTCTGGTATTCCTTGTCCAGCAGGTTGCTGATCTTGCCGGAGACCTTCCAGGACGGTGCAACCTGATAGCCCACCGCCAGGTTCCACACGCTGTAACCGCCCAGCTGGGTGGTATTGGCCGCGTCACCATAACGCTCACCCTGGTAGATCCAGCTCAGGGAGCCATCGAACTGCTGCCACTGCGCCTGGCTCACCCACTTGGCCCCCTTGCGGGAGATCAGCTGCAACTGCTTGTCGGTGACCTTGTCCTTGGGATCCTTGTATTCGGCGGAAACGCGATGGCTCAGCCAGCCGGTCTCGAACTCCCCTTCCAGCTCAACCCCTTCAATCCGCGCCTTGCCGACGTTTTGCGGCGTCCACATGCCCTGGCTGTCCGGTGCCCACTGGATCATCTGCTCGAAGTCGTTGCGATAACCGGTCAAGCGCCACTCCACACCAGCGGTCTGTCCGTCCAGCATCAACTCGTGGCTTTTCGACTCTTCCGGCTTCAGATCCGGATTGCCGGACCCCGGGTAGTAGAGATCGTTGAAGGAGGGGGCACGGAAACCGGTGCCGTAACGGGCACTGAGGCGATAATCCTCAACGAAGCGCCAGCCAGCGCCGGTTTGCCAGGTGTTGTGACGTCCGAACTGCTCGTTGTCATCGCTGCGACCGCTCAGCTCGGCCTGCCAGACCTGGTTGTCAAACTGGGCCAGGGCATAGAGCCCGGTGTTGTCACGCTCATCGGCGTCACTCGGGAAGGCGACGCCAGAGGAGCGGGAACTATCGTCCAGCATGTCGCGCTGCCAGTCGGCGCCGCCCCCCAGGGTCCAGCTCTCGTCCAGTTTGACGCTGTTGACCCAGTTCAGGGTGTATTGACGGGTATAGAGTCGATCAGCGGACTGATCGCGGCCGCTGGTATCCGGGTAGTCGTAGGCATCCTGTTTGGAGAAGGCGCCGCGCAGTTCGCTCAGGTAGCGCTCGTCGTGATAGCGGGAGCCGAGCTGGTAGCTCTGGTTCTCGGTCCAGGTCTCGTTGCGTTGATGAAACGCCGGGCCCCAGGCGGAAGCGGCAGAGGATCTGTCGTACTGGGCAATGTTGCGGAACCAGCGGGTCGTACCGAACAGATCCCAGTTGCTGGCCAGCGCCTGCTGATAATCCACCATGGCGTTATAGCCCCGGTGTCCATGCTTGTCGCCATCGTTCACCCCGACGATGGGATGCACGTTGTAGCCGGTCTCGTCATCGAAACCACCAGCGACCTTGATCTGACCCGCATCACCCACCTGGCTGGCGCTGCTGAAGGCAGCCTGACGCTGCTTGTGGGAGCCCGCGCCCAGGTTGAACTTGTGCTGATTGGTCCCCTGGTCCGGGCGAGTGATGATGTTGATGACCCCACCGATGGCATCGGACCCATAAATAGTGGCGCGTGCACCGCGGATATATTCGATCCGCTCCACCTGGTTGAGGGGCAGGTTGTTGAGCTCGGTCATCCCGGCGGTCAGAGAGGCGCTGCGCACCCCGTCCACCAGCACCAGGGTCTGGGAAGAGGTGCCACCACGTACCCGCAGCGAGCTGAGCTGGCCGCGGCCGCCGTTGCTGACCACTTCCACGCCGGGCAGGGTCTTGACCACGTCGGTCACGGTCTGGGCTTGCAGGCGATCGATCTCGTCACGGGTCACCACGTTGACGGGAGCCAGCACACTGGAGGCAGGCTGGGCGACACGGGTAGCGGTCACCACCATGGTGGGATTGACGGGGATGGTCAGTTGTTGGGCAAAGGCCGCCGTTGGCAACAGGGCAGCCGCCAATAATGTCTTGGACATGAGAGATCCTTAAGTTCGCGTAAGCATCTACTTCGTGGCCGGTTTCTCTCGGCCCGAAATACGAACTTTGGCAGGTCTTCGGGCTTGGGGGCTGATGGCCTACGGCGACGGCTTCCCACCTGACGGCAGTGCCCTGATGTCGCTTCGTTCCCCCTTACCGCTGCGCGCCAGCTCCGGATTCTCACCGGATTCCCTTTTAAGCATGATGCGCCAAAGCGGGGGGATTATAGGCAGAGCTGTCTTGGATGTATAGCCATCTGGATTTCTAATGTCGTTTTTACCCAAAGTCGGTGCCAAGTGGCGCAGATCCTCGCCCCCTCTCGTACCTTGAGGCTCGTTGACCGTCATTCGAGCGGGTCAAACACAAGAAATGTTGAGCCAGATCCCACGGCTTTTTGGTAACATGCGGCAAACGTTTGACATCCGAGGAAGCCGTAATGACGACCCCCCCTATGATCGGCCTGGTAATGGGCTCCGACTCTGACTGGCCCGTGATGCAGGCCGCCGCCCGCATCCTCAAGGAGCACGGCGTGCCCTATGAAGCGCGCGTCGTATCCGCCCATCGCACCCCGGATCTCCTGTTTGAATATGCCGCCAGTGCGCGCGATCGTGGTCTGCGCGCCATCATCGCCGGCGCCGGCGGCGCAGCCCACCTGCCGGGCATGCTGGCCGCCAAGACCACGATCCCGGTGCTGGGCGTGCCCATCCCCACCCGCCAGCTCAAGGGGATGGATTCCCTGCTCTCCATCGTGCAGATGCCCAAGGGCGTGCCGGTCGCCACCTTCGCCATCGGCGAGGCGGGTGCCGCCAATGCCGGTCTGTTCGCCGTGTCCCTGCTCTCTGTCGCCCAGGATGGCGACGCTCCCCGTTATCACCAGCAGCTCGACGGCTTCCGCGCCAAGGAGCGCGACCGGGTGCTGGCGCTCACCCTGGAGGAGCCGGCATGATACTGCCCCCCGCCACTTTGGGTATGCTCGGTGGCGGCCAGCTCGGCCGCTACTTCGTGATGTCTGCCCACCGTCTCGGCTACAAGGTGATCGTGCTGGACCCGGACCCCGTCAGCATCGCCGGTGCAGCCGCCGACGAGCAGATCGTTGCCGCCTATGACGATGCCGATGCCCTGCGCGATCTGGCCAGCCGCTGCGATGCCATCACCTGCGAGTTCGAAAACGTGCCCGCCGCCTCCCTGGCCCTACTGGAGCAGTACAAGCCGGTGCGCCCGGCCGCGAGTGCAGTACGTGTCTGTCAGGATCGCCGGGAAGAGAAAGCCTTCCTGACCCGCGCTGGCGTACCGGTTGCCCCGAACCTGACCCTGCTGCCCGGCGAGCCGCTGCCCGCCCTGCCCGGCGACCTCTTCCCCGCCATCCTCAAGACCGCCCGCGAGGGCTACGATGGCAAGGGGCAGTGGACTATCCACAATGCGGGCGAATTGCCAGCGGCCCTGGCCGCCAGCGGTGTCCCTTGCGTGCTGGAAAAACGCCTGCCACTGGAGGGGGAGTTTGCCCTCACCCTGGCCCGCAGTCCGAGCGGTGCCATCAGTGCCCTGCCCCTGGTGCAGAACTGGCACAGCGGCGGCATCCTGGATCAGACCCGCTCCCCGGCCAATGTGCCCGCCCTGGAGCGCGAGGCCCAGCGCATCGCCGAGCACATCATCGCCGCCCTCGACTATGTGGGCGTGCTGACGGTGGAGTTCTTCCTGGTCGGCGGTGAGCTGCTGGTCAACGAGATGGCCCCCCGGCCCCACAATTCGGGCCACCCCAGCATCGACAACGCCGGTTGCAGCCAGTTCGAGTTGCAGGTGCGCGCCCTGTGCGATCTGCCGCTGCCGGTACAGGCTGAGGTTCAGCCCGCCATCCTGCTCAATCTGCTCGGGGATCTGTGGCAAGACGGCACGCCGGACTGGGCCGGCGCTCTGGCCCTGCCCGGGGTCCACCTTCACCTCTATGGCAAGGGTGAGGCCCGCCCCGGCCGCAAGATGGGCCACGTCACCGTCACTGGCCGCGACTGGCCGGCGGTCGAGGCCACCGCGCACCAGCTGCGCGCCCTGCTGGGTCTGCCCCCACGCTGAGTCCACCCCTTGACATGCAAAGACCCGGGCCAAGGCCCGGGTCTTTTTTTATGACTTGAGAAGCGAGAGGGATCAAGCCCTGTCGACAGCCGCAACAGGAGCCGGCAGGCGGATGGGGAGGGAGAGCACCAGGGCCACCACCAGCAACACCAGAATGAGGTTGAAGGTCGCCATGAAGCCGCCGAACAGGGAGGCCACGATGGAGCCGATGATGCTGCCCAGACCAAAGCCCAGGTAGATGACGCCGTAGTTCTTGGTCAGGTTGTTGAGGCCGAAGAAGTCGCTCACCAGCGAGGGGTAGACGGTGATGGTACCGCCGAAGCTGAACGCCACACAGGCCACCGCCACGAAGAAGAGGTTGGCATTGAGCGGCACGAACAGCAGCAGCGCCATGCCCGCCAGGGTAATCAACTGGGCGATGGTGATGACCCGGATACGGGACATCTTGTCGGAGAGGATGCCCAGCACCAGCCGGCCACCCAGGTTGGCCATGGCGATGATGGCGACGGCGTTGGCGGCGACCACGGCCGGCAGGCCCACCATCTTCTCGCCGATGTCCTTGGCCACGCCGATGACGTAGAGACCGCTCATGCAGGCGGTGAGGAACATCAGCGCCAGCATCCAGTATTGGGGCTTGCGCATCGCCTCGGCCAGGGTGAAATCGCGGCTCTCGCTCTGCTGCACGGCGGCGGCCTGCTTGGGTGCATCCTTCATCAGCATGCCACCCACCAGCACCATGGACATGGCGATCAGCCCCCACAGCTGGAAGGTGGTCTCAAGGCCGTTGCTGGAAAGCAGCAGCAGGTTGATGTACTTGAAGCCCAGGCTGCCGAGGCCATAAGCACCGATGGAGCAGGCGGAGATGAGCCCCTTGCGCTCCGGGAACCACTTCACGCAGTTGGAGAGGGTCATCAGGTAGCCGGTACCGTCGGCAAAACCGACCAGGATGCCGGCGCAGAGGTAGAGCATCGCCAGGTTGCTGGCATGAGCGGTGAGGAAGAAGCCGATGCCGAGCAGCACGCCGGCGCCCAGGGTGACGTTGCGCACCCCGAAGCGCTCCTGCAGCTTGCCCGCCAGGGAGGAGGCCACCGCCAGGGAGAGGCTGAGCAGGCCGAAAGCGAAGGCGACCTGGCTGACCGGCTCGTCCAGCTTGTCGGAGAGCTGGGCGTTGAACAGGCTCCAGGTGTACACGGATCCCAGTGCGAACTGGGTGATGATGGTCCCCAACAGGGTGAGGTAGCGGGTGCGATTCAGCTCTCTGGTCATGATGCGTCTCGAGGAATGGCCTTAAGGAAACTGGGGCCACTATAGGCAAGACGCCGCTCCCGCCGACCGATTACGGCATGAAATGCAGATCGGCGGGAATGAATGACAATCAGAGCCGCATCAGCTGACGGAATGCCTTGATGTTGCTGCGACTGACCGGCACCTCGAACGGCAGGTCATGGAGCCGAATGAGATAGGTGCTGTTGAACCAGGGCACTATCTCGCGGATCTTGTTGATGTTGACGCAGTAGGAGCGGTGGCAGCGGAAGAACCCCTCGGCAGGCAACCGACTGACGAACTCGCTGAGGGTCATGGTCATCACGTAGCGATCGGTACGGGTGTAGACATGGGTCAGCTTCTCGTCCGCTTCCGCGTAGTAGATCTGCTCGCAGGGGGTGACGATGATGCGCTCCCCCTTCACCAGATTGACGGTGCGGTTCTGTGGCGTCCCGGACTCCGCACCCTGGGGCTGGGACTTGCCCGCCAGTTCGAGCTTCTGCAGCAGATTGATGAGGCGCGGCTCGTTGTAGGGCTTGAGGATGTAGTCGAATGCCTCCAGCTCGAACGCCTCCACCGCAAACTCCTTGTAGGCGGTGACGAAGACGATGTGGGGCGGATGGCTGGACTTGTGCAGGTTCTTCGCCAGCAGCAGGCCGTCGATGGCGGGGATCTGGATATCCAGAAACACCACGTCCACCTCGTGATCCTGCAGATACTTGAACGCCTCCAGCCCGTCTTCGAAGCTCGCCACTATCTCGATGTTGCTGTGCTGCCCCACCAGAAAGGCCAGCTCCTCGCGGGCCAGATACTCATCTTCCACAATGATCGCTTTCAGCATGACATTGCCCCCATAAGGAGCACAGGAGAGGCCAGCTCCTCCCGTATCAAACATTCGTCTTCCACTATGATGGCTTTCAGCATGGCATTGCCTCCTGATCAGGCAGATAGAAACAGACTTCGGTCCCCGGCTCCAGCCGCTTGAGGTGCAGGCCGTCGCCATAGAGCAGCTTGACCCGCTGATGCACGTTCATCAGACCGATGCTGCGGCTCTCCACCCGACCGGCGGCGACCCCGTCGATCACCGCCTGGCTGATGCCGTAGCCGGTGTCGCGCACCGCGACCCGGATGCCGCCCGCCAGCTGCTTCACCTCAATGGTGACCCGACCCGGCGCACTGCGGGGCTGGATGCCGTGCAGGATGGCGTTTTCCACCAACGGCTGCAACAGCAGGCTCGGCACCTGGATATGCACGTCGTCCACCTCGAACACCACCTCCAGCTTGTCGCCGAAGCGGGCCTGCTCGATGGCCACGTAGTCGCGCACCTGCTGCAGCTCCTCCTGGATGTCGATGAGGGTGTCCCCCTTGTTGAGGTTGTAGCGCAGGTAGTCCGCGAGGTTCGCGATCAGCTGGCGTGCCTGCTGGGGACGGATGCGGATCAGCGACGAGATGGCATTGAGGGCGTTGAACAGGAAGTGGGGGTTGATCTTGCTCTGCAGCGCGGTGAACTCCGCCTTGCGGGTCATCTCCTTGAGCTGCTCGATGCGCGACACCTCCATCTGGGTGGAGATAAGCTGGGAGAGGCCCACCGCCATCTCCTTGAGGGAGCTGGTGATGCTGTGGGTGCGGCGGTAGTAGATCTTGAGGGTGCCGCTGACGGCGCCGTTTTCCCGCAGCGGAATAATGATGACCGAGTGAAAGTCGGCCAGATGGTACTGGCGCAGATCGTTGTTGATGATGATCTGGTCCAGCAGCACCGCCCGCTGGGTCATGTCGCTGATGGCGTGGTGCTCGTCCAGCTCGTAGTAATCCTTGCCCACCCCCACATAGGCCAGCACGTCACGGGTATCGGTGATGGCCACCGCATCGGCGCTGATCTCGCTGCGAATGATGCCGCACACCTGGCTAAGGGAGTGGCGATCGATGTTCTGGAAAAACGGCAACGTCTTGTTGGCAATGTCGAGCGCCAGCTTGGCCTGCTTGGCGGCAATCAGCTCCTTCTCGTCGTCCAGGTCCTGCACCAGCTTGATGATGAGCCCGATACAGAGCGCCCCGGCGATCATCGGGTAGGCAATATGACTGACAATCTCCACACCTACCGCATGGGGCTCGGTCAGTTGCCAGATAAGCAGCATGGTCAGCCCCTCGCAGGCCATCCCCGCCAGGATGCCATAGAGCCAGAGCCGCGACTTGCGACAGCGCAGGTGCAGCCAGGTGGCAAGCAGGCCGGCGATGATGCTGGCGATGAGACAGGGAATGGAGGTGTGGCCATCCATGTCGATGAGATAACGGTGCAGCCCCGAGATGACCCCGGCCGGAATGCCGACCCAGGGGCCGAACAGGATGCCGCCCGAGATGATGGCGATGATCCGCACGTTGATGAGGGCCCCCTCCACCGGAATGCCGGTGTAGGTGCTGAACACCGCGAACAGACAGAAGATGGCCGCCACCAGCACCAGCTCGGCCGGGGTGTGGTCACGCTTCTGGAACAATCGCTGAAACGGCCGGGTGCGGGTGAGAAGAAAGAGCGTCATCAGCATCAGCGCCGCCCGCTCAAACACCGCCAACAACATCATCTGATTTTCGAGCATGGCTCTCCTCCGTCAATGGCATGGCGCCAGGGGGCGGATCATACCCCTTATCTGCCGCCGACTCATGGGCGAATCCGGGGAGAGCGGTTCAGCTTTCGGGGAAAGCGCCGATAAGAGGAGGCCCTCGCCAAGGAGGGCCCAGTCCGACAAAGGAGATAACTATGTTTCAAAAAAGCATGGTGCTGGCAGTGATGATCGGTTGCAGCAGTGCCGCCGTTCACGCCAATACGCAGGTGAGCCAGCTGAACTGGCAGGCCACCGCCAGCAAAGAGACCAACATGGAAGTAGCGCTTACCCACCCAGGCCTCCAGGTCATCAATTCGGATCCGGCACAGGCTCCCGTCCAGATCCTGGCAGCAGACCTGAGCCACCCGAATTTCAACACCACCTATCGTTTGCAAGCCCGCGCACTCTACGGCTCCCTGCCACAGCAGGATGATCTCCGGATCACGCTGGCGCTCAACGGGCAACCCCTCGAAGCAAGCCGCGCCCTCCCCCTGGCGCAGGCGACCCGCTATTACCTCAGCTATCAGGCCCCGTCAGCCAGACCGGACCAGGTGGGCGAAGCCGCCTATGAGTTGATGGTGTACTGGCTGGGCTGACCACAGGAGCCGAAGGGATGTTCCCATGCCTTCATTCCTCCCCTTCCATCACCTGCAGTTGGGTCGCCGCCAGCCGAACCACCTCGTACTCTTGCTGCAAACGGGCCAGCGCCTCGGGCAGCCTGGCCTGATCGAGCTCCCAGGATTCTATTTCGCTGCAGGTCGCCACCAGTTTCAGAGTGCCCATGATCCTGGCGCCCCCTTTCAGGCGATGTATGCGGTCGATGAACTGGCCGACATGCCCCTCCTCCGCGGCCCGTTGCAATCCCGCGATATCGTCGTCACTGGCCCGCACGAACTCGGCCAGCAGAGGCACCATCAGGGTCGACTGGTGTGCGGTCAGCGGCCCCAGATACCGCCGGATCTCCTCCATGCAGACGACCATGTCACTCTGCTCTTCACGCTGCATGTGCCGACGCAGGCAATGATCGAGCGCCTCCAGTCCGACGGGCTTGAACAGACAGTCATCCATCCCTGCCGCCTGCCCTTCATTGATCTGCTCCTGCCGCGCATCGGCCGTCAGCCCGAGGATCACGGTGCGTCGCCAGCCGTGCAGCCGCTCCAGCTCACGGCACTGACGAGCCAGCTCGAATCCGTTCATGCCGGGCATGTTGAAGTCGGTCATGACGACATCCACCCTGGCTTCGACCAGCCGCCGCAGCGCCTCTTCTCCCGACTCGACGGCCGTGGCGTCATGACCCAGATAGGCCAGCTGCTGGCTGACCAGCAACCGGTTGGCTGGATGATCGTCCACGACCATGATCTTCAGTCGCCGCCCCGGCTCCACCACCGGATCCTGTGCAAGCGCAGCGGGCATCGCCACGGCATCGGCCACCGGCAGCTTCATCTCGACACTGACCCGGGTCCCCTGCCCGGGCGTACTCTCCAGTTTCAAGGAGCCGCCCATCGTCTCGCACAGGGAGCGGGAGATCATCAGACCCAGGCCTGTACCCGACTGCTGGATTTTCTCGGGTTGGCTGGCCTGGCTGAAGGGCTCGAACAGCCTGGCCTGCTCGGCCTGATCGATGCCGATACCGGTATCCAGAATGGTGAGCTGCACGGTACACCAGCCATCGCTGACCCGGGAGGCCAGCGTCACCGTGACCGACCCGCGATCGGTGTACTTGATGGCGTTGCTGATCAGGTTGGAGACGACCTGCTTGTAACAGAGGCCATCGACCTGCACCCAGGACGGATCGCCCGTGACGAGCTCCAGCCGCAGGTTTTTCTGCCTCGCCAGCGCAGTGAATACGGTGACGACCGACGCTGTCAGGGTCACGATGTCATGGGGTTCGGGGGCCAGTTCGAACCGGCCAGACTCGATCTTGGAAATATCCAGGATGTCGCCGATGAGGCTCAGCAGATCGCTGGCCGAGCCATGGGCAATGGCGAGGGAGGCCTGATCCTCCTCGTGCAGCCGACCCCGCTTGAGCGCCAATTCCAGCAAGCCGATGATGGCATTCATGGGGGTACGGATCTCGTGGCTCATGGTCGCGAGGAAGGTGCTCTTGGCACGGTTTGCCTCCTGGGCCTCCTGGCTGGCCACCGCCAGCTCATCGAGCAGGCGTACCCGTTCGCTGACGTCAATCCAGCCCCCCACCCCCCCCCTGCACATTGCCGTCCAGATCGTAGTAAGGCTGAACCCAGTGATAGACGTCGACCCCGCCCGTCGGCAGGCCCAGACGGTGATCCCCCTCCTGGGCGCGGCGGCTGTCACAGGAAAGCACCAGATCCCCGTGCAGGGGAGCAAGAAAAGGCCAGCGCGTGCGCGCGTCGTCCAGGCCCGTGCCGAGCAGACCGACCTTGGGCTCGCCAAGGAAGCTGGCATAGCTGCTGTTGCACAGCACCAGGATCCCGTTCAGATCCCGCGCATAGATGGGGTGAGGTGTCCCGTCCACCAGATCGGCGATGAACTTGAGCTGGGTGCTCAGCGCCCCCTCCACCAGCCGCCGCTCGCGGATCTGCTTGCGCAGGGACAGCCCCCACAGGCCAACCCAGAGGGTCAACAGCAGGATCAACGCGATAAAGACCCCGAACTCCTGAATCAACTCCTGCCAGGAGACACTCTCCTGTTTGACATTGACCCGCCAGCGGTTGGAGAGCCCTTCCAGCTCATCCGGCGGAATGATGGCAATCACCTTGTCCAGAATGTCCCGCAGTACGGGATGCGCGGGGGTGACCGCCAACGCGGCACCGATGGGGATGGAATCGAACAGCTCTCCCGTGATGATCAGGCTGTCGGGGAATTTGCTGTTCACGTAGTACTTGGCCACCCGCAGCGGCAGTATGGTCACATCGCACACATCCATCGCCACACAGCGCATGGCATCTTCAATCGTATCGAACTGCCGCGACGTCAGCTTGCCGTATTCCGCCTCGATGGCCTGGGTCGAGATAAAGCCTCTGACCATGGCCACGGTGCCGGTCTTGAGCAGCGATGCAGGGGGGACCTCCCGGTGGCGCAGCCCCACCACATAGGAGAGGGGATCGAGGACAAAGGCCCGGCTGAACAGATAGCGGTTCCTGCGCTCGGCAGAAGGGCTCAACACCCCCGCATCCACCTGGCCGCTATCCAGAAACTGGGTCATCTGCTCCGGCGTCTTGGCAGGCACCACCTCGAGCTCCACCCCCAGCTTGGCTCGCATGACCTGCAGCAGATCGGCGACCACGCCGTGCATGGTACCGGTGACGTCATAGAAACTGAGGGGCGGGATGCCGCTGTTCACCGCAATCCGGATCTTCTCCCGTTTGCTCAGCCATTCCCATTGCTCGCGGCTCAGGTCGATTCTGCTGGCACCGATGGAGAGGCCCCCCCATTCCAGCGCTTGGCCACTTCCGCCCGCTTGCCCTCGAGGATCTCCCCCAGCGCGATATCCATGATCCTCTTGAGTCGCCGCTCCTTGGGATTGAGGGCAAAGGCAAAACCGGCGGTATCGATATAGAGCGGCTTCAATAATTGAATGCTGCTCTGATAGGGAAGGTGCGAATAAGCGGGGAAATTCTTCTCGGCTGAC
>NZ_CAWMFQ010000019.1:0-4745 GCF_963866995.1 Aeromonas sp. ZOR0002
ATCGGACGCCGAGCGGCGGCGTCTGCGCCGCCACAGGGAGAAGCCGCCATACCCCAGGCTCAGCACGACGGCATAGAGCACCTGGGTGGCGAGGGCCAGCAGCACCAGGGCACAGAGCAGCACGCTGAGGCCCGCCAGCCCCTTGCCGGTCCCCGACAACAAGCGCCAGCCGGCCGCCATGCAGAGCAGATAGACCAGCACGAAGTTGCCATTGGCGTAGCGGATCAGCGCATCGAGGGGCAGACGCAGCCAGAGGATCAGGGTGATGGAGACGAAACAGATGGCGAGCACCCAGGCAAGGGCATGCAGGGGAGCGCCCCGGGCCGAGAGGCGAGAGAGGGAGACCGGCAGTTTGCCCTCCCGCGCCATGCTCCAGATAAGACGCGCAAAACCTTGCAGGTAGATGTTGATGCTGGCGAAGCAGGAGAGATAGCCCAGCACCGCCACCAGCCACTTGGCGGTGGGGCCGAACAGCAGGGAGAGCAGGGCCGGAATGGCGGTGGCATTGGTCGCCTCGTCCCCGTAGAGGTCATATTTGAGCACCACCAGCGAGTGTACCCAGTAGATGAGCCCCGCCAGCAGCACGCCCCCCAGCAGGGCAAGGGGGTAGTCCCGCTCTGGCCGCTTGAACTCCTCCCCCATGTGGGCGAAAGCCTCGAGCCCCACGAAACACCAGAACATCACCGCCAGCGCCGAGCCCATGGCGGGCCACTCGCTCGCCGTTGGCAGAGGCTGGGCGGCATCGCGCCAGCTGAGATCCCCCTTGACCCAGATAAGCAGGGTGAGCCCCAGAATGGCCAGGGCGATCAGCAGTTGCAGGTTGCCGGAGGAGCGCGCTCCCCGCAGCCCCAGCAGAAAGACCCCGAGCAGGGTGAGCAGCTGGATGCCCCAGAGGGTCCACTCCCCCATGTCGAACAGGGCGTGCCAGAAACCGGCGGCGATGGTGAGGGCGGCAGGCAGGCCCACCGGCAGCACCGCCAGAAACAGGAAAGCGGAGAAGCGCTCGGCGCCGTTGCCAAAGGCGAGGCCAATCAGATGGGGCGCGCCACCCGCGTGGGGATAACGCCGCCCGAGGCGGGCGAAGGTAAAGGCGATGGGCAGCACCAGGGCAATCAGCAGCAACCAGGCCCACAGCGACGCCCCTCCCGCCAGCGAGGCGGCGGTGGCCGGTACCACGAAGATCCCGGTACCGAGCAGGGAGGTGGCGAGCAGCCCCATCCCCTGCCAGAGCCCGAGATCCTTTTTCAACCCAGACATATCCTGTTGTCCCGTCTAGAAAAACATCCCGCCATGTTAGGCCGCCACCACCGCTTTGTTAAGCATTTGTGCCCATAAAAAAACCGCCCCGGGGGGCGGCTTTCTCACAGGGATGAACGCTGTCATCAGGCAATCAGCTTGTAGATGATGCCGGACATGGCGATGAGGCCGATGAGGGTCACGAAGCCGTTGCTGAGGTTGCCGGCATATTTGCGCATGGCCGGTACCTTGGCGATGGCGTACATCGGCATCAGGAAGAGCAGCATGGCGATGATGGGGCCGCCCAGATCTTCAATCATGCCGAGGATGCTCGGGTTGATGGTGGCCACGGCCCAGGTGGTCAGGATCATGAAGACCGCGGTCACCTTGTTCAGCTGCTTGACGTCGACGTTCTTGCCCTTCTCGCGCAGGGACTTGGCCATCAGGCCGTTCATGCCCTCTTGCGCACCCAGGTAGTGACCCAGGAAGGACTTGCTGATGGCAACCATGGCGATGAGCGGTGCCACGGTGGCGATCACCGGGTTGTCGAAGTGGTTGGCCAGGTAGGAGAGGATGGAGATGTTCTGCTCCTTGGCCGCCGCCAGGTCAGCCGGGGAGAGGCTCAGCACGCAGCTGAACACGAAGAACATCACTGTCATCACCATCATGACGTGGGCGCCCAGCAGGATGTTGCTGCACTTCTTCTCGGCGTTGGCGCCGTAGCGGCCTTTGTTGTCCACCGCGAAGGAGGAGATGATCGGGGAGTGGTTGAAGGAGAACACCATCACCGGGATGGCCAGCCACAGGGTCTTGATGAAGTCGCCGTTGAAGGCCTCACCCAGCGCAGGGGCTTCGGTGATGATGGCACCGTTCCAGTGCGGGATCAGGTAGACCGCCAGGCCCATCAGGGTGACCACGAACGGGAAGACCAGCACGCTCATCGCCTTGACGATGACCTGGCCGCCCAGGCGAACGATCGCCATCAGACCCAGGATCAGCACCAGGGAGAGGATGGCACGGGGAGGTGCCGTCATGCCCAGCTGGTGCACCATCAGGCTCTCGACGGTGTTGGTGATGGCCACGGAGTACATCAGCAGGATGGGGTAGATGGCGAAGAAGTAGAGCAGGGTGATGAACTTGCCTGCGGTCTTGCCGAAGTGCTCTTCCACCACCTCGGTGATGTCGCCGTCACGGGTGGAGCCGGACAGCACGAAGCGGGTCAGGCCACGGTGGGCGAAGAAGGTCAGCGGCAGGGCCAGGATCAGCATGGCGACCAGCGGCCACAGGCCACCGACACCGGCATTGATCGGCAGGAAGAGGACACCGGCGCCGATGGCGGTACCGTACAGACCCAGCATCCAGACCACGTCGGCCTTGTTGATGCCACGGGAGGAGGCTTTGCTCAAGCTGCCTTCAACTGCAATGTTCATGTCAGACATAGGGGTGTTCCTGTCATCAAGGAAAGTGGGATCTTAACTTGTCAGTGGGCCTGGGCCCGGTTCCTTTCCCTGGAACTCCAGCTATTCGTCCTGTTTGTTCCTCCGCCCCGGCCATCCGGCCGCCACTCCCTGTGGCAACCTGATTGCAACAAACACGGGCGGGGAGTCGTAATACAGAGGGGATCGTGCTCGCTCGTTAACAACGGGATAACGCTCACCTCATCCGATGAGATGACTCTAGTTAAAAGGCACTATTAATCACAGCGTTTTTTTGAATTAATCAACCAAAGTTTGATTGGAATCGCCTTTCCGTCGCTTCAGATCACACTTGAATCGCCATATTGCGATTTTTTTTTAACATATAAACTTTTTGGTGTGATCCACCTCACCTTGAGGCGCGCAACAATTTTGTCACAACCCCCTCATTGCCCCCCGATTGTCTCCCGTCGCCCCATGGCGTACCCTTTGTGTCCGCCCCTTTTCTGCGTACCGACCATGACCCTCTCCCGCACCGATCTCGCCGAGCTGGCCGTGTTTGCCGCCGTCGCCCGTCACCGCAGTTTCAGCAAGGCCGCCCTCGAGCTCGGGGTCTCCGCCTCGGCCCTGAGTCATGCCCTCAAAGGGCTGGAGAGTCGCCTGGCCGTCAGGCTGCTCAATCGCAGCACCCGGGCCGTGGTGCCGACCGAGGCAGGAGAACGGCTGCTGGCCCAGGTACTGCCGACCCTGGGGCAACTGGAGGCGGCACTGGCGGAGCTGACGCGCCACGCGGGCGAACCCGTGGGCAGGCTCAGGCTCTGTGCCCCCCGAGCCGCCATCCAGGAAGTGCTGGCCCCGGTGCTCATCGACTATCTGGTGCGCTACCCGCGCATGCAGGTGGAGGTGGAGGAGCTGGAGCTGATGCCCCGCCTCATCGAGGATGGCTACGACGCCGCCCTCTTCTACGGCGACCTGCTGCCCCAGGAAATGATCTCGGTTCCCCTGGGCCCGCAGCAGCGCTATCTGGTGGTGGGCTCCCCCGACTATCTGGCACGGCGTGGCACCCCTCGCCACCCCTCGGATCTGCGCCAGCACGACTGCATCGGCTACCGGCTCACGCCCCATCACCACTATCGCTGGGCCTTTGCCGCCGAGGGGGAACTGCTGGAGATCGAAGTGACGGGCCCGCTCACCACCAGCACGCCCGCGCTCTACCTGGGGGCGGCCGAGGCGGGGCTCGGGCTTGCCTACTGCCATGAAGGGGAGGTGTTCGACGCCTTGGCATCGGGGCGGCTGGTGAGCGTGCTGGATGACTGGAGCCCCAGCTTTGCCGGGTTCAACCTCTTCTATCCGGGCCGGCACCAGCTGGGGCAAGGGCTGCGAGCCCTGATCGACATGCTGAAGGAGTATCACAGGATCCGTTGATTGATGAGCTTTATTCAGCAATTCATCAAATGAAAGCCTGATTATCAATTAAACCATAAGAAACTAGACTGTCTGCTCGATTCTGGCCCTTTTCCCGAGTACAGATATGTCCGCCTACTTCCGCCTGCGTCAACGGGCCATGGCCCGCCGTTTCTGGGGCTATGCCCTCCCCTCCGTCATGGCCATGCTGGTCTCCGGCGCCTACTACCTGGTGGACGGCATCTTCGTCGGCCACTACGTGGGGGCCGCCGGCCTTGCCGGCATCAACCTGGTCTATCCGGTCATCATGGTGCTCATCGGCCTCGCCGCCATGATCGCCATGGGGGCCGCCACCGCCATCTCCTTCCAGCAGGGCGCCAGGAACCTCGCTCTGGCCCGCCAGGCTCTGGTCAGCGCCCTCTGGCTGCTGCTGATCCTGGGCACGGTAGCGCCGCTGCTGCTGCACCACTGGCACACCGATATCCTGCAGGCCCTGGGAATGACCCCCGGCACCGACACCTGGCAGCAGGCCAGCGACTACCTCACCTGGATTGGCGGTGGCACCCTGCTGCTCGCCAGCAACCTGGCGGTGCCCTACCTGCTTCGCAACGACGGCCGCCCTCGCCTCGCCATGGTACTGGTGAGCGGCGGCGCCCTCCTCAACATCCTGCTCAACTACATCATGGTGGG
>NZ_CAWMFQ010000019.1:4755-30620 GCF_963866995.1 Aeromonas sp. ZOR0002
CCTCACCGGCACGGCCCAGGCCACCCTCCTCTCGGAGGCCGTGGTCAGCCTGCTCGGCCTGGGGTACTTCTTCACCCGCCACGCCCGGTTGCGGCTGACCTGGCGCCAGCTGGTGCCCCGCTTCCCGGCCATGCCCGGCCTGCTCTTTACCGGGCTGCCGAGCCTCATCGCCCAGTTCAATCTGGGGCTGCTGTTGCTGCTGCACAACAGCCAGCTGATGGTGCACGGCACGGTCAAGGATCTGGCGGGCTTCACCGTGGCGGGGTACACGGAGGCGGTCTTCATCGTCATCCTGCAGGGACTGGCGTTTGGCATCCAGCCCCTGGTGAGCCAGGCAGCCGGGGCCGGGCGCCATCGCGACCTCCAGTTCCTGATGGCGATGGGGCTCAAGATCACCCTGGTCTATGGCCTGGGGGTCTGGCTGATTGTCCAGCTGCTGCCGCAGCCGGTCGCCATGCTCTACACCGGTGATCAGGACGCAGAGCTGCTCGCCGCCGCCATCAGCAGTCTGACCCTCAACCTCGCTGCCCTGCCCCTGGAGGGGATCGTCATGTTCGGCATCGTGCTGTTGCAGGCCATGGCCCGCACCCGCCAGGCCCTCGTCATCTCCGTGGCCAAGACGGTGCTGCTGCTGCCCCTCATCTTCCTGCTGCCCCTCTGGTGGGGGCGCGACGGGGTCTTGATGGCACAGCCCGCCACCGTGCTGCTGCTGACGCCCCCCCTGTGCTGGCTGCTGTGGCGGGAGTGGCGGGCCCTGAGCCCTGCCGGAGGGCGTGCTTCCGTCCGTATGCAACGGGCGCTGACCGCCCCCTGAGACCCGCCCCCGGCGTCCCCCACAAACGTCGCCCATAAAAAAAGTCCCCGCATGCGGGGACTTTTTATTGGAAGCGGCAGATCAGCAGTAGCCGTAACCCAGCAGACGCTGGTAGCGCTGCTCCAGCAGCTGCTCGCTGTCGAGGGGGCGCAGGGCATCCAGATCCTGCTTGATGCGCGCTTTCAGGTGCTTGGCCATCTTCTCCACGTCGCGGTGGGCACCGCCGAGGGGCTCCTCGACGATGTTGTCGATGAGCTTCAGCTCCTTCAGGCGCTGGGCGGTAATGCCCATGGCATCCGCCGCCACCGAGGCCTTCTCGGCGCTCTTCCAGAGGATGGAGGCGCACCCTTCCGGGGAGATGACGGAGTAGGTGGAGTACTGCAGCATGTTGACCCGATCGCCTACACCGATAGCGAGAGCGCCGCCGGAGCCGCCTTCACCGATCACGGTGCAGACCACCGGCACGGTCAGGCCGGCCATGACTTTCAGGTTGCGGGCGATGGCTTCGGACTGGCCACGCTCCTCGGCACCGACACCGGGGTAGGCACCCGGGGTGTCGATGAAGGTGATGATCGGCATCTTGAAGCGCTCGGCCATCTCCATCAGGCGCAGGGCCTTGCGGTACCCTTCCGGACGCGGCATCCCGAAGTTGCGCTTGATCTTCTCCTTGGTCTCGCGCCCCTTCTGGTGACCGATGACCATCACTGGCTCGCCGTCGAGACGGGCGATGCCGCCGACGATGGCCTTGTCATCGGCATAGGCGCGATCCCCAGCCAGCTCGTCGAAATCGGTGAAGATCTGCTCGATGTAGTCGAGGGTGTAGGGGCGCTGGGGATGACGTGCCATCTGGGATACCTGCCAGGCACCCAGATCGCCGAAGATCTTCTTGGTCAGCTCTTCGTTTTTCTTCTCCAGCCGGCGAATGTCTTCGCTGAGATCCACGGCACTGTTGTGCTCGCTCACATGGCGCAGTTCATCGATCTGTGCCTGCAACTCGGCGATCGGCTGTTCAAAATCCAGAAAAAGACTCATAGGGACAATAGATCCTCTAATCAAAAACCAATTCAACCCGCTCTCGTCCAAGCAGGACTCGCAAGTCATCTATCAGTTGATCGGTGGGCGTCACCCGCCACTCGGTACCGAGCGTCAATCGCACCCGGGAACCGGGGCGACGATAGTTTACCTGAACCGGACAGACTCCGGCACGGGCGGGCTCCAAAATCTCGCACAAACGCGGGAAAAAGCGCTCGTCAATGCGTTGTTCATCGAGGGAGATGCGGATTGCCCTGGCAAAACGCTCCCTCGCATCGTTGATATCCAGCAACTCGCGGGCCGACATTTTAAGGCCACCGGAGAAGTCATCAAAGCTGACCTGTCCAGAAACCACTAAAATACGGTCTTTTTGCATCAATTCTTCGTATTTTTCCAGCGCTTCACTGAAAAGGGTCACATCCAGACGGCCGGATCTGTCGTCCAGGGTGAAGATCCCCATCTTGTTGCCGCGCTTGGTCACCATGCTGCGCGCCGCGATCACCAACCCCGCCGCCGTGGTCACCGTATCCCGGGAGGTGGGATGCAGATCGCACAGTCGGCCCGAGGTGTAGCGCCGCAGCTCGCTGCTGTACTGGTTGATGGGGTGACCGGTGAGGTAGAGCCCGAGGGTCTCGCGTTCCCCTTCCAGCCACACCTTGTCGGGCCAGTGCGGCACGTTGGCGAACGCCTTCTTGACGTCGTCGATCTCTTCGGTGAGCACACCGAACATGTCGACCTGCCCCACCGCCTGGGCCTTGGCGTGCTGCTCGGCGGCGCGCATCGCCTCCTCCAGGGTCGCCATCAGGGCGGCGCGGTGGGGGCCGAGCCTGTCCATGGCGCCGGAGAGGATGAGCTTCTCCATCACCCGCTTGTTGAGCTTCTTGATGTCGACCCGGTTGCAGAAGTCGAACAGGTCGCGGAACGGACCGTCCCGATCCCGCGCCTCCAGGATCGCCTCGATGGGCCCTTCCCCTACTCCCTTCACCGCGCCGATGCCGTAGACGATATGGCCGTCCTCGTTGACGCTGAAGCGGTAGCGACCGGTGTTGACGTCCGGCGGTATCACGGTCAGCCCCATGCGCTGACACTCGTCCACCAGGGTCACTATCTTGTCGGTGTTGTCCATGTCCGCGGTCATCACCGCCGCCATGAACTCCGCCGGGAAATGGGTCTTGAGCCAGAGGGTCTGGTAGGAGACCAGCGCATAGGCAGCGGAGTGGGACTTGTTGAAGCCGTAGCCCGCAAACTTCTCCACCAGATCGAAGATCTTCATCGCCAGTTCGCCGTCGACGCCGTTCTTGACCGCCCCCTCCTCGAAGCCCGCCCGCTGCTTGGCCATCTCTTCGGGTTTTTTCTTGCCCATGGCCCGACGCAGCATGTCCGCGCCACCCAGGGTATACCCCGCCAGGGTCTGGGCGATCTGCATCACCTGCTCCTGGTAGAGGATGATGCCGTAGGTGGGCTCGAGTATGGGTTTGAGGCTCTCGTGCTGCCACTTCTCGTCCGGGTAGGAGATGGCCTCCTTGCCGTGCTTGCGCTCGATGAAGTTGTCCACCATGCCCGACTGGAGCGGGCCCGGACGGAACAGGGCCACCAGCGCGATCATATCTTCGAAGCAGTCGGGCTGCAGCCGCTTGATGAGGTCCTTCATGCCGCGGGATTCGAGCTGGAACACCGCAGTGGTCTCGAAACGCTGCAAGAGGGCGAACGACTTCTTGTCGTCGATGGGGATGGCGGCGATGTCCACCGGCGGCTTGCCCTCTTTGGCAAGACGGGGGTTTATCATGCCAAGGGCCCAGTCGATGATGGTGAGGGTGCGCAGCCCCAGGAAGTCGAACTTCACCAGGCCCGCATACTCCACGTCGTTCTTGTCGAACTGGGTGACCGGGTGATGCCCCTCGTCGTCGCAATAGAGCGGCGCGAAGTCGGTGATCTTGGTGGGCGCGATCACCACGCCACCGGCGTGCTTGCCGGCGTTGCGCACCACCCCTTCCAGGCGGCGCGCCATGTCGATGAGGTCCTTGACCTCCTCGTCCTGCTCGTAGAGCTCCGGCAACTTGGGCTCGGCTTCGAACGCCTTGGCCAGGGTCATGCCGGGGTCGGGCGGGATCAGCTTGGAGATGCGATCGACAAAGCCGTAGGCGTGGCCCAGCACCCGGCCGACGTCCCGCACTACCGCCTTGGCCGCCATGCTGCCGAAGGTGATGATCTGGGATACCGCCTCCCGACCGTACATCTCGGAGACGTGATCGATCACCTCGTCGCGCCTGTCCATGCAGAAGTCGACGTCGAAGTCGGGCATGGAGACCCGCTCGGGGTTCAGGAAACGTTCGAACAGCAGGTCAAATTCCAGCGGATCGAGATCGGTGATCTTGAGGGCGTAGGCCACCAGCGACCCCGCCCCCGAGCCCCGGCCCGGACCGACGGGAATGCCGTTGTCCTTGGACCACTGGATAAACTCCATCACGATGAGGAAGTAACCCGGGAAGCCCATCTGGTTGATCACTTTGAGCTCGATGTCGAGGCGCTCGTCATACTCGGGACGGCGCTCGGCCCGCACCGCCGGATCCGGGAACAGGAAGGCCAGCCGCTCCTCCAGCCCTTCCTTCGACTTCATGACCAGGAAGTCTTCGGTGGTCATGTCGCCGGTGGGGAAGTTGGGCAGGAAATACTCGCCAAGGCGCACCGTCACGTTGCAGCGCTTGGCGATCTCCACCGTGTTTTCCAGGGCTTCCGGGATGTCGGCAAACAGCTCCGCCATCTCCTCCTGACTGCGCAGGTACTGCTGGGGGCTGTAGCGGCGCGGTCGGCGCTTGTCCATCAGGGTGTAGCCGTCGTGGATGGCGACCCGGATCTCATGGGCATCGAAGTCATCGGCGGTGAGGAACACCACCTCGTTGGTGGCCACCACCGGCAGTGCGAACTCGGTGGCAATGGCCACCGCCATGTGCAGGTAGACCTCCTCGTCAGGGCGGCCGGTACGCAGCAGCTCCAGGTAGTAGGCATCCGGGAAGTGGGTCTGGTAGAAGGCGAGGCAATGCTCCACCATCTGGCGGTTGCCCTTGAGCAGGAACTTGCCCACATCCCCCTCGCGCCCGCCGGAGAGGACGATCACCCCCTTGGCATGTTCGCCAAGCCAGGCCTTGTCGATGACGGGGCGCCCCTGCACATGACCGCGCTGATAGCCACGGGAGATGAGCAGGGTGATGTTCTGGTAGCCGTCGTTGTCCATGGCGAGCAGGGTGAGGCGAAACTGCTCGTCCCCAAGCTCGTCGCTCTGCACCCAGAAATCCGCCCCGACCAGGGGCTTGATCCCCTTGCCGTGGGCAGAGCCGTAGAAGCGCACCAGGCCACACATGTTCATCTGGTCCGTCAGGGCCAGGGCCGGCATGTTGTTGGCGGCGGCAGCGGAGACGATGGGACCGATCTTCTGCAGGCCGTCGACCATGGAGAAGTCGGAGTGCACCCTCAGGTGGATGAAACGGGGATCAGCCATGGTCACGCCCTCTCATTGCGCAAGCAGAAATCGTTCAGACAGATCGGCATCGGTTATTCGATCCCCAGGGCGCGGCGCACCGGCTTGAAGCTTTGACGGTATTCGGGCAGCGGACCCCGTTCGGCCAGAATGGCGAGGTGCTCCGCCGTCGGGTAGCCCTTGTGGCGGGCGAAACCGTACTCGGGATGGCGGCTGTCCAGCTCGGTCATCTCGGCGTCCCGGGTCACCTTGGCGAGGATGGAGGCGGCGCTGATGGCGGCCACCAGGCTGTCACCCTTGACCACGGCGCGGGCCTCCATCGGCAATCTGGGGCAGCGGTTGCCGTCGATGAAGACCAGCTCGGGCGTCACCTTGAGCCCCGCCACGGCGCGCTGCATCGCCAGCATGGTGGCGTGCAGGATGTTGAGCTCGTCGATTTCCGCCGGGCTGGCGCGGCCGATGGCATAGGCCAGCGCCTTCTCTTTGATCTCGCCAAACAGGGCGAGCCGCTTCTTCTCGGAGAGCTTCTTGGAATCGGCGAGGCCGTCGATGGGATTGGCAGGATCCAGAATCACCGCGGCGGTGACCACGTCACCCACCATGGGGCCGCGACCCACCTCGTCCACCCCGGCAATCAGCTTGTCTTCGGGAATATCGATCGTCATCTCATAGCCTTGAATCAAAACCGGCCCCGCAGGGCCAGTATCAGCACAACATCACGCCTGACACACAGGCAGAGCCCACTAGCGTTCCAGCAGCGCGGCAACCGCTTCCGCTGCCTGCACATCCGCATTGCAGCGGATCTTCTCGTGCAACCGGGTGAAGGTGGCGATGAGCTCGCTGTTGTCATGGTCCAGCAGCTTGCTCACCTCTTCCACCAGGTTGGCCGGGGTGCACTCGTGCTGGATGAGCTCGGGCACCAGCATCTTGTCCGCCAGCAGGTTCGGCAGGGAGACATAATCCGTCTTCACCAGCCACTGGGCCAGCAAGTAGCTGAAGGGTTTGAGCTTGTAACCCACCACCATGGGCTTTTTCACCAGCATGGCCTCGAGGGCCGCGGTGCCGGAGGCGAGCATCACCACGTCGGCGGCAATCATGGCCTCGCGGCCCTGGCCGTCCAGCAGCACCATGTCGAGCTCCGGGGCCACCTCGGCCTTGATGGCGAGGAACTGCTCGCGCCGTTTCTGGTTGACCAGAGGCACGATGAAACCGAGATCCGGGTTGTGCACCGTCAGGTGCTTGCACGCCTCGAGGAAGACCGGCGCCATGAAGCCCACTTCCGCCGTGCGACTCCCCGGCAGCACCGCCAGCCAGCGACGGGCGGGATCGATGCCGAGGGCCTCGCGCACCGCCCCTTGATCCGGGACCAGGGGAATGTCGTCCGCCATGGTGTGGCCGACGAAGCGACAGGGGGCATCGAAACGGTCGTAGAAGGCTTTCTCGAATGGCAGGAAGGCGAGCACCATGTCGGTGGCGGCCTTGATCTTGTGAATGCGGCCCTGACGCCAGGCCCAGACGGAGGGGCTGACATAGTGGACCGTCTTGATACCGGCGCGGCGCAGTTTCAGCTCCACCCCGATATTGAAATCCGGTGCATCCACACCGACGAAGATGTCGGGGGGATTGGCGATGAAGTGGCGCAGCAGTTCGCGGCGTACCTGGAGGATGCGGGGCAGACGGCCCAGCACCTCGGTGATGCCCATGACGGAGAGCTCCTCCATCTCGAACAGCGCCTTCACGCCGAGAGCCTGCATCCGCGGCCCGGCGATCCCTTCGAACTGCGCATCCGGGTAGCGGGCTTGCAGTTCGCGCACCAGCCCTGCGGCCAGGATGTCGCCGGAGGTCTCTCCGGCGACGATGCCGATGCGAATGGGATCAGGCACGGATGATCCCGCGCTCGTTGTCCTTGAGGAAATCCACATAGAGCTGGATGGCCGGTTCGCTCTGGGCCATCTCGCTCAGCACGGGCAACACCTCTTCAATGGTCTTGCCGGAGCGGAAGATCTCCTTGTAGGCGCGCTTGACGGCGGAGATAGCCTCGGCGCTGAAGCCACGACGACGCAGGCCTTCGGAGTTGACCCCGAACGGCTTGGCGTAGTTGCCGGCGGCCATCACGTAGGGCGGCACGTCCTTGTTCAGGGCGGCGCAGCCACCGACGAAGGCGTGAGAGCCGACGCGGCCGAACTGGTGAATGGCAGACAGACCGCCGAAGATCACGAAGTCACCGATGTGCACATGGCCCGCCAGGGTGGCGTTGTTGGCGAAGATGCAGTTGTCACCGATGATGCAGTCGTGGGCCACGTGAACGTTGACCATGAACAGGTTGCCGCTACCCACCTTGGTCAGGCTCTGGTCCTGGGTGGTACCGCGGTGCACGGTGCAGTTCTCGCGAAACACGTTGTTGTCGCCGATCTCGAGGAAGGTGCGCTCGCCGGCGTACTTCTTGTCCTGGCAATCCTCACCGATGGAGGTGTGCTGGAAGATCTTGTTGCCGCGACCGATCTTGGTCGGGCCCTTGATCACCACGTGGGAGCTCACCCAGGTGTTGTCACCGATTTCCACCTCGGCGCCGATGACGGTGAAGGGGCCGATTTCAACCCCTTTGCCGATGACGGCAGACTCATGGACGATGGCGGTGTCGTGGATGATGGCAGTCTGATCGATCACGGTTATACCTCGCGCTTGGCGCACATCAGTTCGGCAGTACAGACCACTTCACCGTCAACGGTGGCGACACCGGTGAACTTGGCGATGCCGCGACGCTCCTTCAGGAACTCCACATCCAGCACCAGCTGATCGCCGGGGCCCACCGGGCGCTTGAAGCGGGCATTGTCGATGGAGGCAAAGTAGTAGAGCTCGTTGGGTGACGGCTTGCCCACCATGGTGAAGGCCAGGATACCGGTGGCCTGGGCCATGGCTTCCAGGATCAGCACGCCGGGGAAGACCGGCTTGGCCGGGAAGTGGCCCTGGAAGATCGGCTCGTTGAACGAGACGTTCTTGATGGCGCGCAGGGTCTTGCGCTCATCGCTGATCTCGTAGTTTTCCACCTTGTCCACCATCAGGAACGGATAACGGTGGGGCAGCAGATCCATGATTTCCTGGATGCCCAGGCTCTTCTTTTCAGTAGTCAAAACAGTACCCTATACCAATCGTGATTATTCTTGATCCAGCTTTTTCTCAAGCTTGCTCAACCGCTTGTGCATCTCTTCGATACGCATCACCCGGGCGGCGGTCTTGCGCCACTCTTTATTGGTTTGCAGGGGGATGCCGGAAGAGTAGATACCGGGCTCGGTGATGGGACGCATCACCATGGCCATGCCGGTGACGGTGGCCTGGTCGCAGATCTCCATGTGCCCGTTAAAGACGGAGGCACCACCAATGATACAGTATTTGCCGACCTTGAGACTACCGGCCATCACGGTGGAGCCCGCCACGGCAGTGCCGTAGCCGATCTCGACGTTGTGGGCGATCTGGCACTGGTTGTCGATGATGACGTTGTCAGCGATGCGGGTATCTTCCAGCGCACCGCGGTCGATGGTGGTGCAGGCACCGATCTCGACCCGGTTGCCGATGGTCACGCCGCCGAGCTGGGGGATCTTGATCCACTCGCCGCGCTCGTTGGCATAACCGAAACCGTCTGCCCCGATCACGGTGCCGGCCTGTACCAGACAGTCCGTGCCCAGGGTCACGTTGTGATAGAGGGTGACGTTGGCCCACAACCGGGAGCGCGCTCCCAGTCGGGTATCCTTGCCAACGAAACAGCCCGGGCCGATGCGCACATCGTCACCCAGCACGACGCCGGATTCGATCACCGCATTGGCACCGATGGCCACTCTCTCGCCCAGTTGCACGTCCGCCGCGATGACGGCGCTCGGATGGATATCCATGGCCGGCTGCGGGGTGGTGTCCAGCAGTTGGGCAACCCGTGCAAAGCCCACGTAGGGGTCCTTGAGCACCAGGGCGTTGGTGGGGCAAAACGGCAGGTCTGCCTCGGTAATGAGCACGGCAGTGGCCTTGCTCTGCTCCAGAAAATGCCGGTACTTCTTGTTGGACAGGAAGGCTATCTCCCCCTCCCCGGCTTTTTCCAGTGTCGCGACCTTGCGAATTTCCCGGGTCCCATCCCCATGGACCTCGGCCCCCAGTTGCTGGGCCAGCAGTGCGAGAGTGAATGCCATCAATTAGTTGCTCTTGCTAACCTGAGAAATAACCTGGCCGGAGATGTCCAGCTTGCTGGCTGCATACGGGGCGGCGTTGCGCTCCAGCACCAGATCGTAGCCATTGCTCTTGGCGATGGCGTCGATGGCAGCCTGCACCTTGGTCAGGATCTTGTTGCGCTCTTCGGACTGACGGCGACCGTTGTCCTGTTCAAACGCCTGACGCTTCTGGTTGAATTCCATCTGCAGCTTGGCCAGCTTCTCCTGGCTCTGCTTCTTCTGCTCGGCGCTCATGAAGGCTTCGTCCTTCTTGAACTTCTCGACCAGTGCCTGACCGTCGGACTCCAGCTTCTGCAGTTCACGCATGCGCGGCTCGAACTCGCCCTTCAGCTTCTTGGCAACGGCTTCACGCTGGGGCAGCTTTTGGAAGACTTCGCCCATGTCGACCACGGCAATCTTGGTCTCAGCGAAGGCAGAACCCATGCCGGCAGCCATCAGTGCAAAGCTCAAACCAGCTACTTTCAACGCTTTATTCACACTTACTCCTTGGTCCCTCGGTCGAGGGCTACCTGATTTACCTGATTGTGCAAGCGATCCACAAGATCGTCTTGTTACCTGGTGAGGCACGCAAACGCGCGACCCATCATGCTTCCCCCCGCCATGGCGGGGGGGCGTCCGCTCCCCTTAGAAGGTACGGCCGATGTTGAAGGAGAATACTTCGGTGTCGTCCCCTTCGTATTTCTTGATTGGTCTTGCCAGCACGAACACCAGCGGGCCCATGGGAGAGAGCCACTGCAGCGACAGACCGGTCGACATCCGGATGTTGCTCGGGTCGGAGTAGTCCATCAGATAGTTGCAACCACTGAAGCAACGGTTCTGATACTGGCTGTAGTCGAAGTGGGTATCCCACACAGAACCGGCGTCGATGAAGAAGCTGGTCCGCAGCTGGGGCTGATAGGTCTCGGAGGCAAAGGGCGTCGGCACGATCATTTCCAGCGAGGCCACCGCCAGGGCGTTGCCCCCGACCGAGCTGTCGGTGCCCTGGATGACGTCGTTGCCGCCCAGGTTGTAGTAGTAGAGCGCCTTCGGACCCACGGTGTTGCTCTTGAAGCCACGCAGGGTGTCGAAGCCACCGGCGTAGTAGTTTTCGAAGAACGGCAGGACGTGCTCGTAATCGCCATTGCTGCCGTAGCCATCGCCGTAAGAGGCACGGGCCTTGGCCAGCATGACCCACTTGTGATCGGCATCAAACGGGAAGTAGTGGGCATCTTCGGCGTTGAGCTTGAAGTACTGCAGATCCATGCCGGGCACCGTCACCTTGGCGTTCACCCGCTGGCGGTCACCGGAGGTCGGGAACTGACCCTTGTTGAGGGTGGAGCGGGTCCAGCCGGCGGTGACGTCCACGGTGTTGAACACCATGCGGTTGTCGCCATCCAGATTGCCGTTGTAGACCTTCCAGAACTCGTCCACCTGTACATAGGGGTTGGGCTGGGACAGTTTGTTGTTCTCGTAGCCCAGGCTGAAGTCGAGACGGTTGTTCTCGTTGACCGGGAAGCCGCTGGAGAGACGGAAGCCGACGGTGGTGTTCTCGTAGTCCACGATGTTGGCGTCGGCCGCACTGAACTTGTTGTAGTAGAGACGGCCGCCCAGGCTCACCCCGTCCACGGTGAAGTAGGGGTCGTTATAGCTCAGGTCGACGCTCTTGGAGTAGTCGTTGGTGCTGGCGTTGATGCCGATCTTCTTGCCGGTCCCCATGAAGTTGTCCTGCTGCAGACCCGCCTGCAGGCTCAGACCCGACTCGGTGCCGTAGCCGATACCGGCGTTGATGGACCCCGCCGGCTGCTCCTTGACCTTGAAGTCCAGATCGACCTGGTCATCGCTGCCCGGCACCCGCTTGGTGTCCACTTCCGCGGTCTCGAAGAAGCCGAGGCGGTTGAGACGGGTCTTGGACTGCTCGACGTTGTCGGAGGAGAGCCAGGTGCCCTCCATCTGGCGCATCTCGCGACGCAGCACTTCGTCCTTGGTGGTGACGTTGCCGCTGAAGTTGATGTTGCGCACATAGACCCGGGGACCCGGCTCCACGTTGACGATGAGCTCCACTTCCTTGGTCTGGTCGTTGATCTGGGGGAAGGTGACCACTTTCGGATAGGCGTAGCCGTAACGGCCGAGGAACTTGGAGAGCACCTCTTCGGTATGGGTTACCTGGCTGGCGGAGTAGACGCTGCCCGCCTCGATGGGGATGAGGCCCTTCATTTCGCCGCCGCGATCGATGAGGTCGCCCTTGAGCTGGATGCCGGAAACCTTGTACTGCTCCCCTTCCTTGACGTTGAGGGTGACGTAAACGCCCTTCTTGTCCGGGGTCATGGAGACCTGGGTGGACTCCTGGGTGAAGCGGATGTAGCCGCGGTCCATGTAGTAGGAGCGCAGCACTTCGATGTCACCGGCCAGCTTCTGCTTCTGGTAGCGCTGATCGCCGGTGAAGTTCCACCAGGGCACGTCGTCCTTGAGGGAGAGCTGGGCCAGCAGTTTCTCTTCCGGGAAGACGTTGTTGCCGACGATGTTGATCTGCTGGATCTTGGCCGCTTCCCCTTCCACGAAGGTGAACTTGAGGTCAACCCGGTTGCGCGGCAGCGGGGTGACGATGGCCTTGACCTTGGCGGAGTACTTGCCCACACCGTAGTAGAAATCTTCCAGCCCTTTCTCGAGGGAGCTCAGCACGGTGCGATCCAGCGGATCACCCACGCGGATGCCGGAGGATTCCAGGCTCTGGGTCAGTTGCTCTTCCTTGATATCCTTGTTGCCGGAGAACTCGATGCTGGAGATGGTCGGGCGCTCCTTGACCACCACTTGCAGCACCTGACCGTCGCGATAGACCTTGACGTCCTCGAAGTTGCCGGAGGCATAGAGCTTCTTGATGGCGTTCGCCAGGGACACGGAGTCGACGGAATCACCGACCCGCACCGGCAGATTCAACAGGGCGGCACCCAGGGTCACCCGCTGCAGGCCCTCGACCTGAATGTCTTGCACCACAAAAGAGGCCGGGGCAGCCTGAGCCAGGAAGCTGGCCCCCAGCAGGCAACTCAACACCAATGCTTTTTTAACAGCCATTTTGTTCTTATGTGTCCTTGTTGATGCTCTGGCCTCAGAGGCGAGCGAAATCATTAAACAGCGCAATGCCCATCAGTAACATCAGAATGGCGGCGCCTATCCTGAACCCAACTTCCTGAATTTTTTCCGATACCGGCTTGCCGGTGATCGCCTCGATGAGGAAATAGACCAGATGGCCACCATCGAGCACCGGCAGGGGGAACAGGTTGATGATCCCCAGGTTGACGCTGATGAGCGCCAGGAATCCGAGGAAATAGACCAACCCGTAATCGGCGCTGCTGCCGGCCCCCTTGGCGATGGAGATGGGGCCGCTCAGGTTGTCCAAAGAGACGATGCCACCGATCAGCTTGCCTATCATGTCGAAGGTCAGGGTGATCAGGCTCCAGGTCTTCTGGACCCCATGCCACAGGGCTTGCAAAGGCCCATACTGTAACAGAGTTCGATACTCATCCGGTAATGGAACCAGTTGCGGCGACAAGCCCACAAAACCGACCAGCTGGCCCTTCACTTTCTTCCCGTCCGGGGTCAGGGTCAGGGTCATCTCGCTGCCCCCGCGCTCCACCGTCACCTGCAGCGGCTGCGCCGGTGACTGCTGGACACGCTCGACAAACTGGGCCCATTCGGTGATGGCTTCTCCATCGACCCCCTTGATGCGATCCCCTATCTGAAGGCCGGCCTTCTCGCTGGCGCTCGACGGCACCACGGCCTCCACCACGGGCAGCACCTTGCCACCGAGGGGCACTATCCCGAGGCTCCCGATGGGTGACTCCTTGTCGGGGTCAAACTTCCAGCCTGCCAGCTGCAGGGTCTTGCCCACTGCATAGCTGGTGTTGGCCGCCTTGAGCTTGAGCTGGACCGAGTCATCGCCAAGGTGGCTGATGAGGGCGTAGGTGACGCTCTCCCAGTCACCGGTCTCCTCGCCGCCGACGCCGACGATCTCCATGCCTGGCAGGATGCCGGCCTCTGCCACGATGGAGGCGGGACGCACCTCGCCCACCACGGGTTTGACGCTCGGCACCCCTATCATGAACATCAGCCAGAAGGCGAACAGGGCGAACACGAAGTTCGCCATGGGGCCGGCCGCGACGATGGCCATCCGGGCCCAGACGCTCTTGTGGTTGAAGGCCTGCGCCTCTTCCCCCGGCTTGAGTTCATCGACCCGGCCATCCAGCATCTTGACGTAGCCGCCAAGGGGGATCAGGGCCAGCACGTATTCGGTGCCATCCTTGCCAAGGCGACGCCAGATGGCCTTGCCAAAGCCGATGGAGAAGCGCTCCACCTTGACGCCGCAACGACGAGCCACCCAGAAGTGGCCAAATTCATGCACCGCCACCAGCAGCCCGAGGGCCACGATGAAGGCGCCGATATTCCACAGAAGCCCGCCCATCAGCCGCGTACCTCGCGGTCATGTCCAGTCCTGCGCTCGAGAGCATGGAGAGGGGCTGGCTGCCACCACAGTCCGTTCATACGGCAAGCTCCTTTATCAGTTGCTGGGCACGGGCTCGGGCCGTACCGTCCAGGGCGATGAGATCCGCCAGAGAGCCGGCGGCACTGCTGCCCAGCTCGGCCATGACGGATTCGTTGACTCTGGCAATATCCATAAATCCGATCCGCTCTGCAAGAAAAGCCGCGACGGCCTCCTCGTTGGCGGCATTGAGGGAGGTGGTCGCCCCCTGCCCCTGCTGGCACGCCCTCATGGCCAGCGCCAGACAGGGATAGCGCTCATAGTCGGGCCGGATAAAGCTGAACTCTCCGACACTGAAGAAATCCAAAGGTTCCACACCGGACTCGATCCGTTCCGGATAGGCCAGAGCGTGGGCAATGGGGGTGCACATGTCCGGGTTGCCGAGCTGGGCCAGTACGGAGCCATCCTTGTACTGCACCATGGAGTGAATGACGGACTGGGGGTGGATCACCACCTGGATCTGCTCGGGGGCCGCATTGAACAGCCAGCGCGCTTCGATGTACTCCAGCCCCTTGTTCATCATGGTGGCGGAGTCCACCGAGATCTTGGCCCCCATGGACCAGTTGGGATGGGCAATGGCTTGCGCCGGGGTGACATGGTGCAGTTCACCCACATCGGCATAGCGGAAAGGTCCGCCGGAGCCGGTCAGCAGGATCTTGCTGATCCCCGCCCCGGCCAGATCGCAGAAACCGGGCTGGCGCTGCACGTCGACCGGCAGGCACTGGAAGATGGCGTTGTGTTCGCTGTCGATGGGCAGCAGCTCGGCGCCGTGCTCGCGCACCGACTCCATGAAGAAGGCTCCGGACATCACCAGCGCTTCCTTGTTGGCCAGCAGAATGCGCTTGCCGGCGCGCACGGCAGCCATGGTGGGTGCCAGACCCGCCGCACCGACAATGGCCGCCATCACGCTGTGGGCATCGGGGTGAGCAGCCACGTCGCACAGGGCTGCCTGACCGGACAACACCCGGGTGGTGCTGCCGTGGGCCTTGAGCCGACCCGCCAGATCGCTGGCGGCGCCTTCGTCCACCATGACGGCGAACCGGGGGGAGAATTCGAGACTGTCGCGCAGCATGGCGTCCACGCTGCGGGCAGCGGTCAGCGCCAGCACCTGCCAGCGCCCGGGGTTGTGGCGCAGTACCTTGAGGGTGCTCTGACCGATGGAGCCTGACGCTCCCAGGATCACCAGGTTTTGCATCAAGACTCCTGATTGGGTAACAGACTGATGGAGCGGGACGCTCCCGGGATCATCAGTGCGCGAAACATCAAAACTCCGGACCGAGCAACAGGTAGCTGAGCAGGAAGACGGGCAGCGCCGCCGTCAGGCTGTCGATGCGATCGAGAATGCCGCCATGGCCCGGCAACAGGGTGCCGGAATCCTTGATGCCGGCTTCCCGCTTGAACATGCTCTCGGCCAGATCGCCGAGCACGGAGGCCAGCACCGCCAGCAGGGAACAGAGCAGCACGGTGCCCATCTTGGCAGGCACGAAGCCCATGAACCAGGTCACGCCGATGGCCAGTAGGCTGGCGGTAAACAGCCCACCCAGCATGCCTTCGATGGTTTTACCCGGGCTCACGGCCGGTGCCAGCTTGTGTTTGCCGAACGCCTTGCCGAAAAAATACGCGCCAGAATCTGCCGCCCAGACCAGTCCCATCACGAACAGCAGGATCCAGGCCCCCATCATGGGGTCGTGGTAGAAGTTGTAACCGCGAATGGCCACCAGGGACCAGAAGAAGGGAACCAGGGTCACCAGACCGAACAGGGATTTGAGCCAGATGGATTCACGCCACAGCCTGGCGCTTTGCGGGTAGCGCAGCACCAGCAGCAGCCCCAGCAGCCACCAGCTGACGGCGGTCCAGAGCACGCCCATCACCAGCGGATGCAGTTGGGGGATCCAGAGTTGCTCCACGGGCACCCAGAACAGGCTGGCCCCCAGCAACAGACAGAACACCAGCGGCAACCACTGTTGCGGCTGGGCAGTGACGAAGGCACTCCACTCACGGCTGGCCAGCAGAAAGACCAGGGCGGCGAGCAGGGCAAAGAATTTCAACGGCAGAAAAAACAGCGCCCCCAACACCAGGGGTACTAGCAGTAATGCGGTAATAATTCGTTGTTTTAGCAAAAGAAACCTCTCTCTTGGGAGCGGGGTTTAGCCGGTCTGTTGCGCGGCGATCAATTCCCGGATCTGTTCACCCGTACACCCGAAGCGACGCTCGCGAGCAACGAAGGAGGCAACTGCCCCACTGAACTCGGCCTCGTCAAAATCGGGCCACAGGACCGGGGTAAAATAGAGTTCGGCATAGGCGAGCTGCCAAAGGACAAAGTTGCTGATGCGATGATCCCCGCCGGTGCGGATCAACAGATCCACGGGGGGCAGATCAGCCATGCAGACATGACGACCCAATGCCGCCTCATCGACCGCCTCGGCATCCAGTTCACCCGCCGCCACGGCCCGTGCCAGGGTCCGGGCCGCCTGGGCGATGTCCCACTGACCGCCATAGTTGGCGGCGATATTGAGGGTCAATCCCTGATTGTTGGCGGTCAGGGCCTCGGCCTTGGCGATCTTGGCCTGCAGCCGCTCGCTGAAGCGGGCAGTGTCGCCAATCACCCGAAGGCGAATGCCGTTGCTGTGCAACTTGCTCACCTCGCGACCCAGCACCGTCATGAACAACTCCATCAGGGCGTTTACTTCCCCTTCCGGACGGCGCCAGTTCTCGCTGGAAAACGCAAACAGGGTCAGCGCCTCCATCTTGGCGCGGGCGGCAAAGGCCACGGCCTCACGCACGGATTTCACGCCCGCCTTGTGCCCGGAAACCCGCATCTTGCCGCGGTTCTGGGCCCAGCGACCATTGCCATCCATGATGATGGCGACGTGACGGGGCAAGGACGAGCTGGCGCTATCGCCTAGCGCTGCCAAAAGCGACATTCATTTCTCCCACAAAGACAAAAGCGCCGTGCAGGGGCACTACACGGCGCTCGTAATATACCTGTCGGAGGCTTAGATTTCCATTAGCTCCTTTTCCTTCACAACCAGGGCGTCATCCACCAGCTTGATGAAGGTATCGGTCAGCTTCTGGATCTCTTCCTGGGCGCGACGGTCGTCGTCTTCGGAGATCTCTTTCTCTTTCAGCAGGGCTTTCAGGTCGGCGTTGGCATCGCGACGGATGTTGCGAATGGCAACCCGGGCACCTTCGGCTTCGGCACGGACGATCTTGGTCAGATCACGGCGACGCTCTTCGGTCAGCGGCGGCAGCGGCACGCGCAGAGTCTGGCCGTTGCTGGACGGGTTCAGGCCCAGATCGGAGGTCAGGATGGCTTTTTCCACCGCCTGGATCATGGAGCGATCGAAGATGGAGATGGAGAGAGTACGGGCATCTTCTGCCACCACGTTGGCCAACTGCTTCAGAGGAGTGGCAGCACCGTAATACTCCACCTGGATGCCGTCGAGCAGGCTCGGGTGAGCACGGCCGGTACGGATCTTGGACATCTGGGTCTTCAGCGACTCTACGCTTTTGCCCATGCGGTCCTTGGCGTCGTTTTTAATCTCGTTGATCACAGTGGTTTTCCTTTTGGCGAACGAGCCGACAGGCGGCTCGTATCTATCTTGTTGACTGGCGTAATGGACAAGCGAGCCTGGGGCTCACACTTGCCTTACTTGCTGGCCTGGTGGATCAGGGTACCTTCCGGCTCACCCATGATCACGCGGCGCAGCGCGCCCGGTTTGTTCATGTTGAACACCCGGATCGGCAGATCGTGGTCGCGGGCCAGGGTAAAAGCAGCAAGATCCATCACTTTGAGTTCTTTTTCAAGAACTTCATCATAACTCAGTTCCTGATAGAGCACGGCATCCGGGTTCTTGACCGGATCATCGGTGAACACGCCATCGACCTTGGTGGCTTTCAGCACGACGTCGGCTTCGATCTCGATACCGCGCAGGCAGGCTGCCGAGTCGGTGGTAAAGAAGGGGTTGCCGGTACCGGCAGAGAAGATCACCACCTTGCCGGCGCGCAGCTGGCTGATGGCTTCGGCCCAGCTGTAGGAGTCGCAGACCCCTTGCAGGGAGATGGCCGACATCAGGCGGGCATTCACATAAGCACGATGCAGGGCATCACGCATGGCCAGGCCGTTCATGACGGTCGCCAGCATGCCCATGTGGTCACCCACCACGCGATTCATGCCTGCCTTGGCAAGGCCGGCACCACGGAACAGGTTGCCGCCACCGATGACCAGACCGACCTGAACCCCCAGCTCAACCAGCTCTTTGATCTCTTGGGCCATCCGTTCCAGCACCGCCGGATCAATGCCGAAACCCTCGGATCCTTGCAGGGCTTCACCACTCAACTTCAGAAGAACACGTCTGTATGCAGGCTTGGGATTGGTACTCATGTCACTGATTCCTGGTCATATAAAGACCGCGACATAAGTCGCGGTCTGGGGAAACGGAAAAACCGGTTCGATTAGGCCTTCTGAGCGGCCGCGATCTGGGCTGCTACTTCAGCAGCGAAGTCGGTCTCTTGCTTCTCGATGCCTTCGCCCACTTCGAAACGGGTGAAGGAAACAACGTCAGCGCCTTCTTTCTTCAGCAGCTCGGCAACGGTCATGGAAGGATCTTTCACGAACGGTTGACCAGTCAGGGAAACCTCACCGGTGAACTTCTTCATGCGGCCTTCAACCATCTTCTCGGCGATCTCTTTCGGCTTGCCGGAGTTGATGGCGATGTCGATCTGGATTTCGCGCTCTTTGGCAACGACTTCGGCAGACACGTCTTCCGGTTTGACGAATTGCGGGCTGTTGGCAGCAACGTGCATGGCCAGATCTTTGGCCAGCTCGTCGGTACCGCCAACCAGCTTGGTGATAACACCGATGCGGGAGCCGTGAACGTAGGTGCCCAGGTTGTCACCTTCAACCAGCATCACGCGACGCAGGTTCATGTTCTCACCGATCTTGGCGATCAGGTTGGTGATGGTCAGCTCGACGGACTCGCCGTTGCCGAAGTCGGCGGCTTTCAGCGCGTCAACGTCAGCGATTTTCTGGGTAGCAGCGATCTCGACGATCTTCTGACCCATGGCCAGGAAACCGGCATCCTTGGAAACGAAGTCAGTCTCGCAGTTCAGCTCGATCATGACGGCAACGTTGCCTTCGGTACGGGCGAAGATCACACCTTCAGCGGCGATACGGCCAGCTTTCTTGGCGGCCTTGGCCTGACCGGATTTACGCATGTTCTCGATAGCCAGCTCGATATCACCGTTGGCTTCTTCCAGCGCTTTTTTGCAATCCATCATGCCAGCGGCGGTGCGCTCGCGCAGTTCTTTTACCAGGGCGGCAGAAATGTTTGCCATGTCCAGTATCCTCGGTCTTGAATTGACAAGAAACAGGGGCCACAAGGGCCCCTGCTAACCAATTACATCAGCTTGGTTAATAAGGGCTTTTCAGTCCTTATCAATTACTCAGCTTCAACGAAGCCATCTTGTTCGGCTTGAACAACGATGTCCTGCTCGCGGGCTTCCAGAACGGTGTCAGCAGCAGCGTTCAGGTACAGCTGTACGGCACGGATAGCGTCGTCGTTACCCGGGATGACATAGTCAACGCCGTCCGGGTTGGAGTTGGTATCAACGATGGAAACTACCGGGATACCCAGGTTGTTGGCTTCTTTGATAGCGATGTGCTCGTGGTCGGCATCGACAACGAACAGAACGTCAGGCAGGCCGCCCATGTTCTTGATACCACCCAGGCTCTTCTCCAGCTTTTCCATTTCGCGAGTACGCATCAGCGCCTCTTTCTTGGTCAGCTTGTCGAAGGTACCGTCTTCGCTCTGGGTTTCCAGATCTTTCAGGCGCTTGATGGACTGACGAACGGTTTTCCAGTTGGTCAGCATGCCGCCCAGCCAGCGGTGGTTAACATAGAACTGGTCGCAACGCTCAGCGGCTTCTTTGACGGCTTCAGACGCGGCACGCTTGGTACCTACGAACAGTACCTTGCCTTTCTTGGCAGCTACGGAGCTGATGAAGTTCATGGCATCGTCAAACATCGGAACGGTTTTTTCCAGGTTGATGATGTGAACTTTGCTGCGGGCGCCGAAGATGTAGGACTTCATTTTCGGGTTCCAGTAACGAGTCTGGTGACCGAAGTGAACGCCGGCTTGCAGCATGTCGCGCATAGAAACTTTAGCCATTTTATACCTCTGTATTGGGGTTAGGCCTCCACACATCCCATATAACCGACCCGTTAAGGCACCCCGGCATATGTGTCGATGTGTGTGTGTTGTTGAGTAAGGGTGATGGCATGAGGACACGAGTTCCCCATTCCGGCGCGCTTTATACCATAACTTTGGTCATGACACCACCAGCCCGGGTGCTAAAAATGGATCCCGGACCATGGTGCGACCGCCTGATGACGTTGCGATGACGATCACACTGGAAGTAAACGGGGGTTGGGGATAAAATTTCGCCCTGATTGCAAACGCATCTATTTTTCATTACCTGGTTGTTGGGCATCGGCAGGATGCGCAATCAGGCCCCAAGAGAGATCCCATGTCCATTAAAATCAAGACACCGGAAGAGATTGAAAAAATGCGTGTCGCCGGCCAGCTGGCCGCCGACGTGCTGGTCATGATCGCCCCCCACGTCAAGGCGGGCGTCACCACAGACGAACTGAATACCCTCTGCCACGACTACATCGTCGACGTGCAGCAGGCCATCCCCGCGCCGCTCAATTACCACGGCTTCCCCAAGTCCATCTGTACTTCGGTGAACGATGTCATCTGCCATGGCATCCCGAACCACAAGAAACTGCGGGAAGGGGACATCATCAATCTGGATATCACCGTCATCAAGGATGGTTATCACGGCGATACCTCCGCCATGTTCATCGTGGGCCAGACCACCCCCCTGCGTCGCCAGCTCTGCAAGGTGGCCCAGGATAGCCTCTATGCCGCCATCAAGCGGGTGCGCCCGGGCATGTGCATCACCGAGATCGGCGCCGTCATCCAGCCCATCGTCGAGCAGGCAGGCTTCTCCGTGGTACGCGACTACTGCGGCCATGGCATCGGTGCCGAGTTCCACGAAGAGCCGCAGATCCTCCACTACCGCAACGGCGGCAAGCTGGAGCTGAAAGCGGGCATGTGCTTCACCATCGAGCCCATGGTCAACAGCAAGAAGTACCACTGCAAGGTCAATCCGAAGGATGGCTGGACCGTCACCACCAAGGACGGCGGCGACTCCGCCCAGTGGGAGCACACCCTGCTGGTGACCGAGGATGGCTGCGAGGTCCTGACCCTGCGCCCCGACGACACTATCGAGCGTTTTATCCGCCACGTTTGACATTCAACCCCGGCCGCGCGCCGGGGTTGCTCTTTACCCGGCCCGACCGAGAGTGTGACATGCCATGGATGCCAGCCTGCTTTCTCCCCATCTGCTCCCAGACGATCAGCTCACCCGTGACAACTGCAAGGAGTACCTGAGCCGCTTTCTCGCCTGGCTGCACGAGCGCTTCGACGCCGGTGACAACATCATCGAACTGGTCGCCACCCGCTCCGAATACATGGACGCGCTGCTGACCAGGCTCTGGCACAAGTTCGGCTTCGACAGGACCGAGCTCACCCTGATCGCGGTAGGCGGCTATGGCCGCGGCGAACTCCATCCCCACTCCGATATCGACCTGCTGATCCTCTACGAAGGAGATGAACTGGACGAGGTGCTGGGGCTTCGCATCGGCGAGTTCATCACCCTCTTGTGGGATCTCAAGCTGGAAGTGGGGCAGTCGGTGCGCAACGTGGCCGAGTGCATCGAGCAGGGTCGCAACGACATCACGGTTGCCACCAACCTCATCGAGGCCCGTTACATCACGGGTCGCCTGGCGGGATTCGAGCAGTTGCAGGCGGCCACCCAGCCCCAGCACTTCTGGCCGAGCGAAGCCTTCTTTCGTGCCAAACGCGAAGAGCAGGCCCTGCGCCACCAGCAGTTTCTCGGCACCGCCTACAAGCTGGAGCCGGATCTCAAGAACAATCCCGGGGGGCTTCGCGACATCCAGACCCTGGCCTGGGTCGCCCGCCGCCACTTCGGCGCCACCACCCTGTTCGAGATGACCAGCCACGGTTTTCTCAACCGGGCCGAGTACCGGGAATTGCTCGACTGCCAGAACTTCCTGTGGAAGGTGCGCTTCGCCCTGCACATGGCCATCAACAAGGGGGATAACCGTCTCTTGTTCGACCGCCAGCGCACCGTGGCCCAGATGCTGGGGTTCGAGGGGGAAGGCAACGGCCCGGTTGAGCAGATGATGAAGCGCTTCTACCAGACGGTTCGGCGGGTGGCCGAGCTCAACGAGATGCTGCTGCAACTCTTTGACGAGGCCATTCTCGGCAACACCGCCATGGACGTGCGCCGCATCAGCGACGAATTCCAGCTGCGCGGCCGCCTCATCGATGCGGTGGACTCCGAGCTGTTCGGCCGGGATCCTGCCGCCATCCTGCGACTCTTCTACCAGATAGCCCAGCACCCGGAGATTGCCGGCATCCACTCCGCCACCTTGCGCCAGTTGCGCGAGGCCAGACGCACCCTCAACTGCTGGCTGCAAGATCTACCCGAGTGCCGCCGTCTCTTCATGGCGCTCCTGCGCCACCCCAACGGCATCGGCCAGCCCCTTACTTTGATGCACAAGTACGGGATCCTCGCGGCCTACCTGCCCCAGTGGAACCTCATCGTCGGTCAGATGCAGTTCGACATGTTCCACGCCTACACGGTGGACGAGCATACCCACAGGCTGCTGCAGAACATCCATCGCTTCCCGAATCCGGCCAGCCGCCAGACTCACCCGCTCTGCCACGAGGTGTTCACCCAGTTGCGCAAGCCCGAGCTGCTCAGCATCGCCGCCCTCTTCCACGACATCGCCAAGGGCAGGCGTGGCGATCATTCCGAACTCGGGGCCGTGGATGCGCTGGAATTTTGCCAGTTGCACGGGCTGGATCGCTACGAGAGCCGACTGGTCGCCTGGCTGGTGCGCCACCATCTGCTGATGTCGGTCACCGCCCAGCGCCGCGACATCTACGACCCGGATGTGGTCACCGACTTCGCCCAGAAGGTGCGGGATGAATTGCACCTCGACCTGCTCTATTGCCTGACCGTGGCCGACATCTGTGCCACCAACGACAGTCTGTGGAACGACTGGAAGGGCACCCTGCTGCGCGAACTCTACTTCGCCACCCAGAAGGCCCTGCGCCAGGGGTTGGAAAACCCGCCGGACATGCGCCTCAAGATCCGTGAAAACCAGCGCCAGGCCAGGCAGATCCTGACCCAGCGCGAGGTGCCACAGGAGGCGGTCACCGCCCTCTGGAACGACTTCAAGGCCGATTACTTCCTGCGCCACAGCCCGGAGCAGATCGCCTGGCACTGCCGCAAGATCATCGCCCACGGTGACAACCCGGCCCCCCTGGTGCTCATCGGCAAGCATCCCATACGGGGCGGTAGCGAGGTGTTCATCTATTGTCGCGATACCCCCAACCTCTTTGCCACTGTGGCCTCGGCGCTGGATCAGAAGAACCTCAGCATCCACGACGCCCAGATCATGAACTCGCGCAACGACTACGTGCTCGACACCTTCATCGTGCTGGAGCCAAACGGCGAGCCAATCAGCCCCAATCGTACCGCCACCATCAAGAAGGCGCTGGAGAAAGCCCTTCAGGAGCCGGGCAAACTGGTACTGCGCAGCAAACCCCTGTCCAGACGCCACCGCCAGTTCAGCGTGCCGACCAGGGTGGTCTTCCTGCCCCACAAGGGGGAAAACCGCCACACCCTGCTGGAGCTGACGGCCCTGGATACCCCGGGCCTGCTGGCCCGTATCGGTGCCGTGTTCCAGCAGTGCGGCCTCTCCCTCCATGCCGCCAAGATCACCACCATCGGTGAGCGGGTGGAGGACTTCTTCAGCCTCACCACCCTGGCCGGAGAGCCGCTGAACCCGGAGGAGCAGCAAGCCCTCGAGGAGAGGCTGGTCAATCAGCTCAACCCCCAGGAACCCGTTGGCGAGAGCGCCTGACACGCTCGGATGAAGCCTCGAAAGAGGCTTTTGGACGAATTGATTCCTCAATCAGAACAAATGGTTGGACCACTCAAGTACAATAAATCGCCCTGATTCTGAAGAAATCGGCGAGAGCCCTTAAAAACGATTGGAAAAGTGTGATACAACAAACAGAATTTTATAAAGGAAACCTGTCATGACCCAGTTGCAACAGACCATCGAAGCGGCCTTCGAGCGCCGTGACTCCATCACCCCCGGCTCCGTCGATGCCGCCACCAAGGCCGCCATTCTGGAAGCCATCGACCTGCTGGACTCCGGCAAAGCCCGGGTTGCCGAGAAGATTGCCGGCGAGTGGGTCGTCCACCAGTGGCTGAAGAAGGCCGTGCTGCTCTCCTTCCGCATCAACGACAACGGCATCATCAAGGGCGACGATGCCCAGTACTACGACAAGGTTCCCCTGAAGTTCTCCAACTACACCGAAGAGCAGTTCAAGGCTGCCGGTGTACGCGTCGTGCCGCCCGCGACTGCGCGCAAAGGCTCCTTCATCGCCCCGAACACCGTGCTGATGCCCTCCTACGTCAACATCGGCGCCTTCGTCGATGAAGGCACCATGGTCGACACCTGGGCCACCGTGGGCTCCTGCGCCCAGATCGGCAAGAACGTGCACCTCTCCGGCGGCGTCGGCATCGGCGGCGTACTGGAGCCACTGCAGGCCAACCCGACCATCATCGAAGACAACTGCTTCATCGGTGCCCGTTCCGAGGTGGTTGAAGGGGTGATCGTCGAGGAGGGCTCCGTCATCTCCATGGGGGTCTTCATCGGCCAATCCACCCGCATCTATGACCGTGAAACCGGCGAGATCCACTACGGCCGCGTCCCGGCCGGCTCGGTGGTCGTCTCCGGCTCCCTGCCCTCCAAGTGTGGCAAGTACAGCCTGTACGCCGCCGTCATCGTCAAGAAGGTAGATGCCAAGACCCGCGCCAAGGTCGGCATCAACGCCCTGCTGCGCTCCATCGACGAGTAATCCACGCCGATGTCATCAAGGGCACCTCTGGTGCCCTTTTTCATGCTCGCTCTCATGGGTGGGCGCCAACTCCCCTGCCCCACCAGCACTGCACTCCCCCATGAGACGATACCGCTTATTGCTGTGCTGACAAGGCGTTCACCACTCCCCCCTTGGCTCGCTGATTAAAAAAGACCTTTTTGACACCAACTTGAATTTGGCGCGCCTGTCACAGGCAAGGCGTCCGGACTCGGGTAAGATAGAGGGGTCAGGATCGTTTCAAACCAAGGAAGCCCGATGTACGAGAATCTCAAGAGCCTGGGGATCCAGGAACCCACCTCGGTGGACAGCTACACCCTGCGCCAGGAAGCCAACCACGACATCCTCAAGATCTATTTCAAGAAGCAGAAGGGTGAATTCTTCGCCAAGAGCGTCAAATTCAAATACCCTCGCCAGCGCAAGACCATGCTGGTCGACTCGGGGACCCATGAGTACAAGGATGTCACCGAGATCAACGCCAACCTCAAATACGTGGTGGATGAGCTGGACAATCTGACCCAGGGCGGCCAGCCTTCCGCCGATCCGGACATCAAGCAGAAAATACTGCGCGACCTGCGTCATCTGGAAAAAGTGGTGCAGAACAAGATCAGCGAGATAGAACGGGATCTCGAAAAGCTTTAAGCCGGTCTGATGCAGCAAAGGCGCCCAGGGGCGCCTTTTTCATTGGCGCTCTCCCAATTATGTGTTGGAAGGCTAATCTGGAAGCAGGTCATCACCGCGAGGACCTTCATCATGGATACGCCAGCCT
>NZ_CAWMFQ010000020.1:0-3112 GCF_963866995.1 Aeromonas sp. ZOR0002
GTCCCACGGATGTGAGGGTTCGAGTCCCTCTCTTCGCACCATCATTCTGCAAAGGCCCGTTACGAGAGTAACGGGCCTTTTGTGTTTTCATGCCCCATGGCTATGCTGTTGAAGATGCTGCGCCACCACGGGGGTTTTCCCATGATCCTGGATACCGATATTCACAACTTCTATGAGCATCTGGTGCTCAAGGAGATAGAAAAACAGGGGTTGGCTCGAACATTGACCCCCTATCAGCTGGCAGACCTCTGCTGCCTGTCACTCAACCAGCTTCCTTCCCACTACATCCGTCACGATGTCGACATGATCTACTTCACGACAGACGCCGAACGCAGCGAAATGGAGAAGAAGGTCATCGCCTCCCTGCGCCAGGCCTACGACAAGATCCAGGCCGTCCCCACTCGCCAGGCTTAATGCCAGCCCTGCTGCCAGAGCAGAGTGACGACCCCTGTCATTCCCGCAACCGGCAGCAGGATCAACACCGGTCTCAGCCTGGGTTCCAGCATGACCCAGGCAGCCAGCAAGAACCCCAGGCTCCAGAACCCGTATTCCTTCTCCTGACCCCAGACCAGCACCGCCAGAAGGGCGGCCAAGAGCAGAGCGCGTGCTATCCAGTTCATTGGCATTAGTCCGAGAAAGATTAATGATAACCATTATCATATTTGGTGTCGCCATCTGCAATCGAACTTGCCTATGGATCTCCGGCTATCAAACGGTGTCGATTGAACAGTGAAAAATGCCGATTAGATCAACTATTTTGTGGGATTTTAAAATTTTAAAGCTGTTTTGCCGAATGAGCAGGGATTTTACACCTCCGCTTTATGGTAGATTGCGCCCTCTTTTGGTAAGCCTCTCGGGATCGACGCATCCGCAGGACGAGAGGGGCTGACCTTGGCGAGCAAGAGTTTAGGGAGCGTCTATGCAAAACCAACAACACCACATCCGATTGCCGGGCATGTCGCAAGTATTTGCCTGCCTGGCCATTTTCCTGGCCCTGGCCTTCTCCTTCACCAGCGTGCTGGATCTGCCAATCCAGCTGGCACTGTTCATCGCCTGGTTCGTCATCATGGGACTCGGCATCAAGCTCGGCCACGATTACAAATCCCTGGAGCAGGCGGCAGTCGACGGCGTCGCCAAGGGGATGGGGGCCATCCTGATACTGATCTCCGTCGGTGCCCTGGTGGGCACCTGGATTGCTGGCGGTATCGTCCCCAGCATCATCTACTTCGGCCTCAAGGTGATACACCCCTCCATCTTCCTGCTGGCGACCCTGATCATCTGCTCTCTCACCTCGCTGGCCACCGGCACCTCCTGGGGCTCGGCGGCCACCGCCGGCATCGCCATGATGGGTATAGGCCACAGCCTGGGGGTACCCGCGCCGCTGGTAGCCGGTGCCGTGCTCTCCGGCGTCTACTTCGGTGACAAGCTCTCCCCGCTCTCCGACTCCGTGGTGCTGGCCTCGACCATGTCCAACGTCGACGTGATGGAACACATCAAGGGGATGCTGCCCATCAGCCTGTTCTCCTACGTCATCACCGCCGCCCTGTTCACCGTGGTCGGCATGCAGTACTCCGGCAACGTCAGCCTGGAGCAGGTCAATCTGGTGATGGACGCCCTCGACAAGCAGTTCAACATCACCCCCATGGCCATAGTGCCCGTGGTGCTGGTGCTGGGCCTGTTGGCCAACCGCAAGCCCGCCTTCCCGGTGATCAGCTTCGGCGCCTTGCTGGGTCTTGTCTGGGCCATCGTCTTCCAGGACATGGATCCGGTGAAGGCAATGCACTCCGCCTACAGCCCGTTTGCCATCACCTCCGGCGTCGACTTCATCGACAACATCCTCGGCCGCGGCGGCATGGAGTCCATGCTGGGTTCCGTGGCCGTCATCATCTTCGGCTTGGGCTTCGGCGGTCTGCTGGAGAAGGTCGGCATCCTGGAAGTGATCGCCAGCGCCTTCGAGAAGCGCATCAACAGCGCCGGCAGCCTGACCAGCCACACCATAGGCACCGCCTTCCTGGCCAACGTGTTCGGCTCCGCCATGTATGTGTCCCTGATCCTGACCCCCAAGATCATGGCCAAGAACTACGACCGGCTGGGGCTTGCGCGCAAGAACCTCTCCCGCAACGCCGAGTTTGGCGGCACCCTCACCTGCGGCATGGTGCCCTGGAGCGACAACGGCATCTTCATGGCCGGGGTCCTCGGGGTAGCGACCCTCGACTACCTGCCCTACATGTGGCTCAGCTTCACCTGCATCATTGTGACCATCACCCTCGCCTATCTGGGCAAGGGAGTGAACCGTGTACCGGTCACAGAGGCGGTGACAGCCCGCTAATTTCCGTAAAAACAACGACAAAGGCGCCATCACGGCGCCTTTTGTCTGGGTGCGATTCGAGGTTAAGCTGGCACTCACCTTGATCGCACGTGGCAGGACGCCCAGATGAACTTCACCTTTCGCCAGATCCGCTATTTCGTGGCGGTGGCCGACAGCTTCTCGGTGAGCCGCGCAGCCGCCGAGCTGCACATCTCCCAGTCGGCGGTCACCAGCGCCATCCGCGAGCTGGAGACCGAGCTCGGCGCCGCCCTGTTCGAGCGCAATCCGCGCGGGGTCAGCCTCACCACCCAGGGCCACCAGTTTCTGCTGCACGCCCGTCGCATCCTAAGCGCCATGACCGAAGCCGGCCAGTCCCTCAAGGCGGTAGCCCAGCAGGATCAGGGGCGGCTTACCATAGGCGTAACCACGCTGGTGGCAGGCTACTACCTCTCGGAGGCCCTCGGCCGCTTTCGCCGCGCCTTCCCGGCGGTACAGATCGAGGTGAAGGAGGATGAGCAGCCCTATCTCGAACACCAGATCGTCAACGGCGAGGTGGATGTGGGGATCCTGATGACCAACCGCACCATCCGCCAGGAGGCGTTCGATACCGAGCTGCTGACCCGCTCGCCGCTGCGGGTCTGGCTCGCCGCCAACCACCCCCTCTGCGCCGAGTCGACCCTCTCCCTCAAGGCGCTCGGCGAGGAGCCCATGATCTCGCTGACCGCCGACCAGCTGGACCAGATCATCGGCGGCGGCCTGCGCCGCTACGGCATCTCGCCGCGCATCGTGCTTCGTACCGCCTCG
>NZ_CAWMFQ010000021.1:0-25517 GCF_963866995.1 Aeromonas sp. ZOR0002
AGCTCGGCCTGCGTCGGCAGCGAGGTCCGTTCGGCCAAGGCCGCCAGCAGTCCGGCGACGAAGGCGTCCCCCGCCCCCGTGGTATCGAGTGGCGTCACTTTGGGCCCCACCCACTCCAGCAACTCGCCACCCAGACGGGCCACCACGCCCCCCGCCCCCCGGGTCACCAGCACCAGGGCCGGGCCTGAAAGAGTGGCAAGCCCCGCCGCCAGATCGTCCAGACCGCTCAGCAGTTGCAGCTCCTCCACCGAGAGCTTGACCACGTCTGCAAGGGCCATGGCCTCGCGCACCACGGGCAGCATCTCGGCAGGGTTGCCCCACACCTCTGGCCTCAGGTTGGGGTCGAAGCAGACCCGCCCCCCGACGGCCCGGATGGTCGCCATGGCTTGCAGGCAACTGCTGCGCACCGGCTCGTTGGCGAGCGCAATGGAGCAGGTCAGCAGCCACTGCCCGGCCTGGAAGACCGGCAGATCGGCGGGGCTCAGGAACTGATCGGCGCTCGGGCGCACCATGAAGGTGAAGCTGCGCTCCCCCGCCTCATCGAGATCCACCAGCACCGTGCTGGTGCGATGGGCCGGATCCAGGATCAGGTGGCGAATGTCGACCCCCTCCCTGGCCAGGGTCTCCCCCATGAAGCGGCCGAAGGGATCCGCGCCAACCCGGCCAATGAAGGCCGACTCCCCGCCGAGCCGGGCAACGCCCACCGCCACGTTGGCCGGTGCGCCACCCGGACACTTGAGGTAGTGCTGCTCCCCTTCCGGGATCAAGTCCACTACCGCATCCCCCATTACCCACACACGATTCGTCACCTTGTTGCTACTCCACTGCTGCACAGGATTTGCCGGGGTCAGCCCCGGGTTCTGGGTCCGCATTATCAGCTAAACCGTTTTAGCTAACCAACAGATCCCGGGGCCGCCTGCCATTTTTGTGATCGGGATAACGAACTAGAACCAGGTTTCCATCTGCACGCCGAAGTTCCACTCGCCCCCGGCGGTGAAGTTGCTCTGGCCCATGGCATCGGAGCTGGCGTAGTTGTCGAGCTCGGAGGACCAGTCCATCCAGGTGGCGAACACCCGAAGCTCGGGCCGCTCGAAGAAGCCGGCGGTCTGCGCCTTGAAGGTCGGCGCGAAGGTGAGCTTGGTGAAATCGCCGCTCACCGCCTGGCGACCCTTGTAGCCCTTGGGATCGAGGTCCATGTACTGCCAGGTCGCCTCGTAGACCAGCTCGACGTTCTGGCTCAGCACCTGGGCCAGGCGGCCATTGAGGGTCACCCAGCGGTACTCGTCCCCCTTCACGTAACGATCCTGGCTGTGCTCGGCCAGCAGGGCCGGGGCGACACGCCAGCGGGGCGCAAGATCGGTGGCGCCAAACACGGCGACCCGCACCGCATCGGCATCCGGCAGCAGCTCGCTGTCGGAGCCCAGCCCCTTGAGCTCGGCCCCCAGACCGTGGCCATACAGCACCGCCGCCTTGGAGAAACCGGGGTTGATGCCAAAGAAACTGTCGGCGTGGTAGGCCACCAGGGTGTGGGCCCCCTTGTTCGCCGCTTCGCTGCCCGCGCCGCCGTCATTGATGCGCGCCTCGTTGTCCTTGGCGGAGAGGCCGTTCAGCATCCACTGCCAGTTGCCAACGCGGTTGTTCATGGTGAGGATGTAGCTCTCGATGTCGGAGAGACCGCTCGCGCTGATGTCGCCGTAGTCGCGCCCGTAGAGGGAGAAGTTTGCCTTCCAGCTGTCGGCCAGCTGCACGTCGTAGACGCCGCCGCCGGTGCCGGCCAGGAAGACCACGTCCGAGTCGAGCCAGTGGATGTCGAAGTTGTCCCGGTCAAAGCGCTTGCCCGCCCAGAGCACCGAGTGCTGGAAAGGACCGCTGAAGCTCGCCAGATCGCCGATTTCGGCAAACACCTGGCGGGTGTTGAGGCTGGAATCGCTGGCGGTCCAGTCGTTGCTGGTCTCCACCCCGTCCGCCAGCATCAGCTTGTAGCGGGCCCAGCTGCCATCGTCGAAGGTCTGGGTCTTCAGCAGGTTGGCCTCCATGTAGGTGTCATCCTCGTTGCCAAGGCGACCCACGGCGCCGCCCACCGAGCCGGCCGGGGTGATGTAGGGGCCGCCGCGGCCACCGTTGCCATTGCCGTTCACCAGCAGGCCCGAGCGGGCATAGCCGTGGAACTCGAAGCCCTGGGCCCCGACGGTCTGCTTGTCCACCTTCTCGCTCTGAGCCTTGGCCACCACGGCCGTCTCGCGGGCTTCGTTTGCCTTGCTCTGGGCCTCGTCGGCCCGTGCTTCGGCAGCGGTGGCACGCGCCTCGGCCGCCTGCACCCGCGCCTCCAGCGCCGCCAGACGAGCCTCGATACCACCATCCGCCGCCCACAACGGGTTGCTCATTCCCAATCCCAGCGCCACGGCCAGCGCCAACTTGCTCTTGAACATCGTCATCGTCCTCACCTGTCTTCTGTCGCCCGTCCGGGCTCTGTTGTTGTTGACGAGCCGAGCATAGCTAAACCGCTTTAGCTGACTCAATATGCCAGCTAAACCGTTTCAGCTGGAGTGTGAGCGGGATAACATTTGTACAGGGGGAATTGGCGGAAGTTGTGAGGAGGATCCCTCATCGGGATCCACTCAATAAGGGGGGATCCAGGCCAGATGGCGGGCAAAAAAAAGCCGGCACATCCGTGCCGGCTTGGGTAACGCGGGTCGCGTTTATTTGGTCAGGTCGTCGAAGAAGCGTTTCACCCCTTCGAAGAAGCCTTCGGATTTCGGCTTGTGGGTCTTGGCAGCGGCGCCGCTGAAGGAGTCGTCCAGCTGGCGCAGCAGATCTTTCTGGGTCTCGGTCAGCTTGACCGGAGTCTCGATCACCACCTTGCACATCAGATCCCCCACCTGGCCGGAGCGCACGGACTTGACGCCCTTGCCCCGCAGGCGGAACAGCTTGCCGGTCTGGGTTTCTGCCGTGACCTTGAGCTTGACCCGGCCATCCAGGGTCGGCACCTCGATCTCGCCGCCGAGCGCCGCCGTGGTGAAGCTGATGGGCACTTCGCAGTAGAGGTCGTTGCCGTCACGGACGAAGATCTCGTGCTCGCGCACATGAACCTGTACGTACAGATCCCCCGCCGATGCGCCGGTTTCCCCCGCTTCCCCTTCGCCGGAGAGACGGATGCGATCCCCGGTATCGACCCCGGCCGGGATCTTGACCGACAGGGTCTTGGTCTTCTGGTAACGCCCTTCCCCATGGCACTTGCGGCACGGATCCTTGATGATCTTGCCGCGACCGTGACAGTGGGGGCAGGGCTGCTGCACCGCGAAGAAGCCCTGGCGCATCTGCACCTGGCCGGAGCCGTGGCAGGTGGGGCAGGTCTGGGCGGAGCTGCCAGTATGGGCACCGGAGCCGTTGCACACTTCGCAGTGGACCTGGGTCGGGATCTTGATCTCCTTGGAGACCCCGCGCACCGCCTCTTCCAGCGTCAGCTCCATGTTGTAGCGCAGGTCGGCGCCACGGGCCGGGCCGCGACGACCGCCCCCGCGACCACCGAAGATGTCGCCAAACACGTCGCCGAAGATGTCGCCGAAATCGGCGCCACCGCCAAAGCCGCCGTGGCCGCCACTCTGGCTCGGATCCACCCCGGCATGACCGTACTGGTCATAACGGGCACGCAGGTTCTCGTCGGTCAGGACCTCGTAGGCTTCCTTGACCTCTTTGAACTTCTCTTCAGCCCCGGCATCACCCTGGTTGCGATCCGGGTGATACTTCATGGCCAGACGCTTGTACGCCTTCTTGATCTCGCGCTCGTCGGCACCTTTCGACACCCCGAGCACTTCGTAGAAATCGCGCTTCGACATACTCATCCTGTTGCTATATCAGCAGTTACGCAGACGGGCGTTGGTTACCCAACGCCCGTAAATTCATTGACGAATCTGCTCACACTCTTACTACGAAGCCGTGATCAAGGCTCATGTGCTGCTCGGAATCCTCACGTATATCTGTACGCTCCGGTTCCTGCGCTGCTCTTTACCTTGCTGACGGCCTCTCGCGACAGACCGTGAACAGATTCTGAGCCGATGGGCGAAGCGGACTTCGCCCATCCGGGTCGGGCTTATTTCTTGTCGTCTTTCACTTCTTCGAACTCGGCGTCGACCACGTCGTCGTCAGCCTTGGCAGAAGAGGAGGACTGACCGGCGTCAGCACCGGCGGCGCCTTGCGCCTGAGCCTGCTGCTGGGCAATCTCCATCAGCTTCTGGGACGCTTCCAGCAGCGCTTGCTGCTTGGCTTCGATGGCAGCCTTGTCGTCACCCTTGATGGCGGATTCCAGCTCGCTCAGGGCAGTCTCGATCTTGGTCTTCTCGTCGGCAGGCAGGGCTTCACCGGCTTCGGTGACCTGCTTGCGCACGGAGTGGACCAGACCGTCAGCCTGGTTGCGGGCCTGCACCAGCTCTTCGAACTTCTTGTCCTCGGCCGCGTTGGCTTCGGCTTCGCGTACCATGCGTTCGATCTCGTCATCAGACAGACCGGAAGAGGCCTGGATGGTGATCTTCTGCTCCTTGTTGGTCTCCTTGTCTTTGGCGGAGACGTGCAGGATGCCGTTGGCGTCGATGTCGAAGGTCACTTCGATCTGCGGCAGACCACGCGGTGCCGGACGGATGCCTTCCAGGTTGAACTGGCCCAGGGACTTGTTGTCGCTGGCGCGCTTGCGCTCACCCTGCAGCACGTGAATGGTCACGGCAGACTGGTTGTCTTCGGCGGTTGAGAACACCTGGGACTTCTTGGTCGGAATGGTGGTGTTCTTCTCGATGAGCGCGGTCATCACGCTGCCCATGGTCTCGATCCCCAGGGAGAGCGGAGTCACGTCCAGCAGCAGTACGTCGGTCTTGTCACCGGACAGCACGGCACCCTGGATGGCAGCACCCATGGCCACGGCTTCGTCCGGGTTGACGTCTTTGCGCGGCTCTTTGCCGAAGAAGTCGGCCACGGTCTTCTGAACCAGCGGCATACGGGTCTGACCGCCCACCAGGATGACGTCGTCGATCTCGCCAACCGCCAGACCGGAGTCTTTCAGGGCGACACGAACCGGCTCCAGGGAGTCTTTCACCATGTCTTCCACCAGGGATTCCAGCTTGGCGCGGGTCACCTTGATGTTCATGTGCTTCGGACCGGTGGCATCTGCTGTGATGTACGGCAGGTTCACGTCGGTCTGCTGGGCAGAAGAGAGCTCGATCTTGGCTTTTTCGGCGGCATCTTTCAGACGCTGCAAGGCCAGCTGGTCGTTGCGCAGGTCAATGCCCTGCTCGCGCTTGAACTCGTCAACCAGGTAGTTGATGACGCGGTTGTCGAAGTCTTCACCACCCAGGTGGGTGTTACCGTTGGTCGCCAGCACTTCGAAGGTGGTTTCCCCTTCGACTTCGTCGATCTCGATGATGGAGATATCGAAGGTACCGCCCCCTAAGTCATATACGGCAACCTTGCGCTCGCCCTTGACCTTGTTGACGCCGTAGGCAAACGCAGCCGCAGTCGGCTCGTTGATGATGCGTTTTACATCCAGACCGGCGATGCGACCGGCATCCTTGGTGGCCTGACGCTGAGCGTCGTTGAAGTAGGCCGGTACGGTGATAACGGCTTCGGTCACCGGCTCGCCCAGGTAGTCCTCGGCGGTCTTCTTCATCTTTTTCAGCACTTCGGCAGAGATCTGCGGCGGTGCCATCTTCTTGCCTTTCACTTCAACCCAGGCGTCACCGTTGTCGGCCTTGGCGATGGCGTACGGCATGATTTTCAGGTCACGTTGTACTTCGTCATCTTCGAAACGACGGCCGATCAGACGCTTGATGGCGAACAGCGTGTTCTTCGGGTTGGTGATGGCTTGGCGCTTGGCCGGCTGACCAACCAGGATTTCGCCGTCATCGGCATAGGCAATGATGGACGGAGTAGTACGGTCGCCTTCCGCGTTCTCGATCACGCGAGCATGGTCGCCATCCAGAATAGCGACGCAGGAGTTGGTAGTACCCAGGTCAATACCGATGATTTTACCCATTTGACGAATCTCCAAATACTTTGAATAAACTGGCGAGGGGCTCGCCTTGATACGTTAACGGCTAGGGGGGGCCTGCCACTGTGGCTTTCAAGCTCCCGGCATCAAATTTTTTGTGCCGCCGTGGCCTTGCAACCTATATGGGGTCTCAAGTCGGCGCTTCAAGTCCGGCCCTGAAAAAACCTGCATACAGGCCACCTGACAGCCAAATGACGCCAGACACGTTTTCTGGCGCCACATCCAACAAAAAGCCCGCCAAGCGGCGGGCTTGGTGAGAACAGCGCGATCAGTCAGCGGACTTGGAGACCATCACCATGGCCGGACGGATGACGCGGCCGTTGAGCTCGTAGCCCTTCTGCATCACGGCGATGACGGTGTTCGGCGCCACGTCGGCACTGGGCACCATGCTCATGGCCTGGTGGGCATTGGGGTCGAACGGCTGGTTGGTCGGGTCCAGCGCCACCAGGCCAAACTTGGCCACGCCGCTCTGCATGGATTTCAGGGTCAGCTCGACCCCTTCAATCATCGGCTTGAGGGTGTCGTTCTCCTTGTCCGCCAGCTCGATGGCGCGCTCCAGGTTGTCCAGCACCGGCAAGAGCTCTGCGGCGAACTTCTCCAGTGCAAACTTGTGGGCTTTCTCCACGTCCTGAGCGGCACGGCGACGCAGGTTCTCCATCTCGGCAACGGCGCGAATGGCGCGCTCGCGCTCTTCCAGGGAGGCCTGCTGGGCCGCCTCCAGCTGGGCCTCCAGCTCGGCGATGCGGGCCTGCTCGGCTGTCACTTCACTGTCTACATCGGTCGGCTCGACTGGCTGGGCTTCCACTTGCTCCATCGCTTCAACCTTTTGTTCTTCGTGGCTCATGACATCTCCAATATTCAGGGGTTGCGTGTGAGGGTGGCTGGCGTTCAGACAAGCGACACGCGCCAGCAGACCCTGTGTTGGCGCTATTATGGGGACACAGCCCCGGCTTTCAAGGGGAAAAGGGCAGATCGGGCACAATGGCGCCCATCCGCGTGCCAGGCAGCCCCTTTTCGGGGCCGATTGCACCAACCGCCACGGAGGCAGACAAATCCCCGGCAAAGCGCGGTATACTCCCCCCAAGACTCTCCCAGACCCGATAACCTATGGATTCTCCGTTCAAAACCGTTGCCCTCATCGGCAAGCCCCATCACGAGGGGGCCAACCAGACCCTGACCGGCCTGTACCAGTACCTGACCAGCCGCGGCTTTCGCGTGCTGCTGGAGAGCCGGGTGGCCCATACTCTGGGGCTGCTCGGGGAGAACGTGATGGATCTGGTGCAGCTCGGCGAGCAGGCGGATCTCGCCATCGTCGTCGGCGGTGACGGCAACATGCTGGGGGCCGCCCGGGTGCTGTCACGGTTTGATGTGGCGGTGATCGGGGTGAACCGGGGCAACCTCGGCTTCCTGACCGATCTCTCGCCCCAGGATTATCTGCTGCCCCTGGAGCAGGTGCTCTCGGGTCACTTCAAGAGCGAGCATCGCTTCCTGCTGGAGGCCGCCGTCTATCGCCACGGGGAGCGCAAGTCGAGCAACCTCGCGGTCAACGAGGCGGTGCTTCACCCGGGCAAGATCGCCCACATGATCGAGTTCGAGGTCTACATCGACGGCAGCTTCATGTACAGCCAGCGCTCGGACGGCATCATAGTGGCGACACCCACCGGCTCCACCGCCTACTCCCTGTCGGCAGGGGGCGCCATTCTCACCCCCAAACTCAACGCCATCACGCTGGTGCCCATGTTCCCGCACACCCTGAGCAGCCGCCCCATCGTGCTGGATGCGGACAGCGAAGTGCGGCTGCTGGTCTCGCCGGACAACCAGGACGACGCCATGCAGGTGAGCTGCGACGGCCAGGTCACCCTGGCGGTCCACCCGGGGGACGAGATCCTCATCAAGAAGAGCAGCCACAAGCTGCATCTGGTGCATCCCCTGGATTACAGCTACTTCCACGTGCTGCGCAACAAGCTCGGTTGGGGCAGCAAGCTCTTCTAGCCAGGCAACACCGGTGGCGAGGGTCTACCCCTCGCTGCTTTCGACCAGCCGAGGCGGTGCCGGCTCGAATGCCAGATGCACCCCGTTTCTCCCCGCTTCCTTCACCCGGTACATGGCAGCATCGGCTTTGGTCAGCATCAGTGCCAGGTCAGCCTCGGCACTGGCGCACACGACCCCCATGCTCACCGTGACCCCCTCGCAAGGCAGGCAGGCCCCCTGCCGGGAGCCCGTCTCTATCTGGCGGCGGATCCGGTCACAGATGTCGCGGGCCATCTGGCCGCTCACGCCCCCCATGATGATGGCGAACTCCTCGCCACCGATGCGCCCCACCAGATCATCCTTGCGTACCTCGGCCACCAGCACCCCGGCCACATAGCGAATGACCTCATCCCCGCAGCCGTGACCAAACTGGTCGTTGACCCGCTTGAAGTGATCGATATCCAGGACCACCACGCAGCGCGTCTGCCCAGGCATAGCCCCCTCTCCCTGCCTGAAGAGACCGCGCCGATTGAGCACCCCGGTGAGGGGATCCCGCTCCGAGAGCGCCAGCAATGCCTCCTCCGTCTCCACATAGGCCACCAGAGGCAGCAGCAACACCGAGCCGATGGTCAGCACCATATGCATGAAGAAGATGAGATCGAGCCAGCCTCCGTCTCCCATCCGCCCTTCGGCTCCCAGCAAGAGCAGCCCCCCCTGACTCAGCAGGATGGTGAAATGCAGCAGGTAAATGAGCGCCACCACATGGAGCACCCGCTTCTGTTGCCGGCCGAGAGAGACGATGAGGCAGGCGCACCACAGGTACAACATCGACTCCATCAGAGCCAGCACAATGCGCACGGGGGCGAGGCTGGACAGTCCCAGATAGAGCAGCAGCAACACCGCCACGCCTCCCCTCACGGTACGGGGATGCCATGCGCGTTCGTAAAGCGCACAAAAACCGGCGAGCAACAGCAGGATGCTCATGAGCGAGACCAGGCCGCCGACCCGGATGCCCAGCGCCGGATGGCCGCCCAACACCCCCAGACTGAGCAGCAGGATGGAGAGGGAGAAGAGAAAAGCGGAGAGGGACCAGTACAGAAAGTTGCCTCGACCCGGCTTCAGGGAGTGGATGAACAGCATGATCAGCCCCGACATCAGGTTGATTGCCAGGGAGATCAGCAGCAGGGTCGGGGTATGGATCATCGTGACGCATCCTTGCGAAGAGGTCTGTACACAGCCCAGGCTCAACCAGGACTGTTTCGAGTGTGTCTCAGCCAGCCACTCACCACAAGAGAGCCCCTCAAGGTGGCTTCTCGCATCGCCTCAGCCCATGCCAGGTACGCAGGTTGATTTTGCAGGCCATCTGATCGGCGTCACACTCATGCCGCGGCCTTGACATCCTTGCCCTCCCCCTGTTTCGCAAAAATCCTCCCTGCCCACTTTACTGTATATAAGACCAGTATATACTGGATGCATACACAGTAATGTTGACCCATACAGGATGAGACCATGCTGACCCAGCTGACCGTCAACAACTTCGCCATCGTCAAGTTTCTCGAGCTCGATCTGCAACCGGGGATGACCTGCATCACCGGGGAGACCGGGGCGGGCAAATCCATCGCCATCGATGCTCTGGGGCTGTGCCTGGGGGAGCGCGCCGAAGCCAGCATGGTGCGCCCGGGCAGCGACAAGACCGAGGTGAGTGCCCGCTTCCTGCTAGAGGGTAATCCTGCCGCCCGGGCCTGGCTCGCCACCAACGAGCTTGAAAATGACGGTGAGTGCATCGTCCGGCGGGTACTGTCCGCCGAGGGGCGCTCTCGCAGCTATATCAACGGGGTTCCCGTCCCCCTCGCCCAGCTCAGGAACCTGGGTCAACTGCTGGTCAACGTCCACGGTCAGCACGCTCACCAGATGCTGCTCAAACCCGATTACCAGCTCGCCCTGCTGGACGGCTACGCCGGTCATCATCTGCTCCTCGACGATGTGCGCCGCCACTACCAGCAGTGGCGCCAGTTGCAAAACGAGCTCAACCGGCTCAAGGCCGAGCAGCAGCAGCGGGAAGCTCGCCGTCAACTCATCGAATACCAGGTGCAGGAGCTGGACGAATTTGCCCTTCAGCCGGGAGAGTTTGAAGAGATTGAAGAGGAGCATCAGCGGCTCGCCAATGGCACCGAGCTGATGCAGGAGTGCGGGTATTGCCTCGATCTGCTCTATGACAATGAAGAGACCACCATCGCCGGTCTGCTGCAGACGGCCGTGGACAGGGCCGAGACCCTGGTCGGCATGGACAGCCGGCTTGGCAACGTGCTCGGCATGCTCAACGAAGCCCTGATCGGCGTACAGGAGAGCCACAGCGAGCTGCGCAGCTACCTCGACCGGCTGGAACTGGATCCAGAGCGCTTCAACGAGCTGGAGAGCCGCCTCTCCAAGGCCATCAACCTGGCACGCAAGCACCATGTCAAACCGGCGGAGCTGGCCCTGCACCATCAGGAGCTGGCCGCCGATCTGGCCCGCCTCAACTCCGACGAGGAGCGCCTCGAGGGGATGGAGGACGAGCTGGCCTCGGCCCGCCAGGCCTTCATGCAGGCCGCCGAGGCCCTGAGCCAGAGCCGCCAGCGCTATGCCGAGGAGCTGGGCGCGAAGGTAAGCGCCAGCATGCACGAACTGGCGATGCCAGATGGCCGCTTCGCCATCGAGGTGCGACCCGATGCCCAGAGCAGCCTCTCGCCCCTTGGCATCGATCGGGTGGAGTTCATGGTCACCACCAACCCGGGTCAGCCCATCCAACCCCTTGGCAAGGTGGCTTCCGGCGGCGAGCTGTCGCGTATCAGCCTCGCCATCGTGGTGATCAGTGCACGCAAGATCTCCACCCCGACCCTTATCTTCGACGAAGTGGATGTGGGGATCAGCGGCCCGACCGCCGCCGTGGTGGGCCGCCTGTTGCGCCAGCTCGGCGAATCCACCCAGGTGATGGTGGTCACCCACCTGCCCCAGGTGGCAGGCAAGGGTCACCAGCACATGGTGGTGAGCAAACACACCGACGGCAAGACAACGGAAACCCAGATGCAGGCGCTCACCCCGGGCGCCCGGCTCAACGAACTGGCCCGCCTGCTGGGGGGCGATCAGATCACCGACAACACCCTGGCCAATGCCCGTGAGTTGCTCGCAAGCTGACCACGGGGCGGGCGGGATATCCCCCCGCCCATGTCGGCCCTTTCAGATTGACCGAGTCATCATCGCAGTGGCCAGTTGAAGCCTCTTGCCGACGGCGCCGGCCTGGTTGGCCCATGCCGTGAGCCGCAAGCAAGAACGAGGGGCTGCCCTGGCTAATCCGCGGCACGTGTCTTGATGCTCAGTCTGAACCTGCCAGCCTGGTCATTACCCAGTCGGGCTTCCATCGCCATGGTCAGGGCGCCACTCATCTTCGTTGCACTCATTCACATTTCGAACGGACACATCCCTTCATTTTCCATTCAACTCAGTCTGTTATGATGATGTAAACGGACTCGGTACCTTCAGTTGCCATCGACAGAAGGTGACGCTTGATGCAAACACACCGGGTTCGTTTGAGCTGACATTTCGCGGGAAGGGAGGATGGGAGCGCGCTTCCGCCGTCTGACCCGCACCTGCCAAGGAGAACTGCTTATGAGCCCGACCAATATTGTGCTGTTGCTGGAAGGCAAGGATTACGAGCAGGAGACACTGGCCAAGGCGAGCCGTCTGGCACAAGGGCTGGGCGCCAACCTGACCTTGTTGCACCTGACCCACAGCAGCAAGACCCGTCGCAATAGTCTGTCCCTGTCACAAGAGGAGCGCAGCCCCCAGGGCACCCTGGATGCCAAGGCGATCATCAGTGAACTCATCACCCAGCTGTCTCACCCAGTGGATTACCAGTGTCTGGTGGTGGATGACGTGGTGCCGGATCTCCAGCGCTGGCTGACCGCTCACCCCGCCGACCTCTTGCTGGTCGGCAGCCGTCATCACTGGATGGAGGGCTCGCTGGCCCGTCTGCTCCTCTACAAACTGCCCCTCGATATCCAGATCTGCCACGAGCCTCACGCCGCCTTGCTCAAAGCCGTCGGTTGACACCACAAGACCCGCTCCCTGAGCGGGTCTTCTTGTTTCTGACGCCCCGCCGTCACCCTCCCCCAGCTTGACCTCCTCCACTGCGTCACCGCCAGAACCACACGATTTCTTACACATTGCTCGCTTCTTTTTGAGGGCCATTTGCTGCACGATATGGCCCTTGCACGCCTTCGCTCGTTTCGTTCAGGTGATAAATGAAAGCTCTTCGAAAACCCGGCAAGCTCGCCCTGCTCGCCCTTGTGCTGATCCCTCTCGTCACCTGGCTGGCCTGGCCAGGCAACACACCGGACCCGGTACTGACCGCAACGGTTACCCGACAGGATGTGGAGCAGACGGTGCTCGCAAGTGGCGTACTGCAGGCCATCGAGCAGGTGGATGTGGGGGCCCAGGTCTCGGGTCAGGTCACCTATCTCGCGGTGGAAGCGGGTCAACAGGTCAAACAAGGAGAGCTGCTGGCGGAGATCGATCCCCTGATCGCCCAGAACAACCTCAAGACCGCCGAAGCTGAGCTGGCCAGCCGCCGCGCCCAGCTCAAGATCAAGCAGGCACAGCTCAAACAGAACGAGCTTGCCTGGCGCCGCCAGCAGCAGATGTTTCGGCAGGAAGCGAGCTCTCGTGCGGATCTGGAGAGCGCCGAAGCCCAGCTTGCCGTCACCCGGGCCGAGCTGCAAAGCGCCCAGGCCGACATCGACAACGCCATCATCAAGGTGGAACGCGCCAAGACGGAGCTCGGCTACAACCGCATTCAGGCCCCCATGGATGGTACCGTCGTCTCCATCGTCACCCGGCAGGGGCAGACCCTGGCCGCCAGCCAGACGGTACCGACCCTGCTCAAGCTCGCCAATCTCGACACCATGACGGTCAAGGCCCAGATCTCCGAAGCGGACGTCACCCGTGTCAAGGCAGGCATGCCGGTCTATTTCACCCTGATAGGGGATCCGGATACTCGCTACCACGGTACCCTTCGCACGGTCGAACTGGCCCCCACCAACATCAATGAGCAGACGGCCAGCACCACGGCCACCAGCAATGCGGCCATCTACTACTATGCCCTGTTCGATGTGCCCAACCCCGGCCATCAGCTGCGGGTCGCCATGACGACCCAGGTCACCATCGTGCTCGGCGAGCGCAAGCAGGTGCTGGCCATTCCCCAGACCGCCCTCGGCAAGAAGACTGGCGACAATGAGTACGAGGTCAGCCTGCTCAAGGCGGGGGACCAGAGAGAGATCCGCCGCATCAAGACCGGCATGAAGGATGACATCAAGATTGAGGTGGTGAGCGGCCTGAGCGAGCAGGATAAGGTGATCTTGGAGCAGGGCAAGCCGGCCCTGCACGATGAAGGGGAGATGGAGCCGTGAGCGAGCCCCTGATCCGTCTCAAGGGCATCGAGCGGCGCTACCAAAGCGGAGAGCACGAAGTGACCGTGCTGCACCCGCTGGATCTCGCCATCGATGCCGGGGAGATGGTGGCCATCGTCGGCGCCTCCGGCTCCGGCAAATCGACCCTGATGAACCTGCTGGGCTGCCTCGATCGCCCGAGTGGCGGCCAGTATCTGTTTCGCGGCCAGGATACCGCGACCCTGGATGCCCTCTCCCTGGCACGGCTGCGCTGCCACCACTTCGGCTTCATCTTCCAGCGCTATCACCTGCTGCCCCATCTGGATGCGGCCGCCAACGTGGAGATCCCCGCCATCTATGCCGGCACTGCCCGCCTTGATCGCCAGGCCCGTGCCCGCACCTTGCTGACCCGCCTGGGACTGCAGGATCGCAGCCACCACAGACCCGGCCAGCTCTCCGGCGGTCAGCAGCAGCGGGTCAGTATTGCCCGGGCGCTCGCCAACGGCGGCGAGGTGATCCTGGCGGACGAACCCACCGGCGCTCTCGACAGCCAGAGCGGCAAGGAGGTGATGGCCATCCTCAAGGAGCTGCACGCCCAGGGCCACACCATCATTCTGGTGACCCACGACATGGCGGTGGCAAGCCATGCGGATCGCATCATCACCCTGCGTGACGGGCGGGTAGTGGAGGACAGCGGCCATCGGGCGACCGATGACAACGCAGCCTCACCCTCCCTATCCGGGACGCCGGCCCACCCGCAGCCAGGTGACGGCAGCCAGCTGGCCCCTCCCCCTGTCGGGCAAGATGCACAGAGCACAGGCGCCGCCGTCCGCACCGCAAGCCGGGGCTGGGATCGCTACCGGGAGGCGGGGCGCATGGCCCTGCACGCCATGCTGGCCCATCGCATGCGCACCTTCCTCACCATGCTCGGCATCATCATCGGCATCGCCGCCGTGGTCAGCGTGGTGGCGCTGGGTCAGGGGGCGCGCGCCAAGGTGATCGACGACATCAACGCCATGGGCACCAACACCATCGACATCTTCCCCGGCAAGGACTGGGGAGACGAGAAGGCCGCCAGCATCCAGACCCTGAACGAGCGGGATCTCGACGCGCTGCTCGGCCAGCCCTATCTGGAGGGGGCCAGCCCCCAGATAGCGACGTCGGGCCAGCTTCGCTATCGCAACAAGACCAGCAGCGGCAGCGTGATCGGGGTCGGCAACGACTTTTTCCGGGTCAAGGGGATGACGCTCACCCAGGGGCGCCTGCTCGATGAGCGGGACATTCGAAACCGGACGGCAGTCGCCGTGGTGGATGGCAAGACCATAGAGAGCCTGCTCGGCAAGGTGGACCCGGTCGGCCAGGTGGTGCTGGTCGGCACCCTGCCGGTGCGCATCGTGGGGGTGGTCACCCAGGAGACCGGCTTTGGCCGCAGCAGCCAGTCGGTCAATGTCTGGCTCCCCTACAGCGCCGTCATGAGCCGTCTCCTCTCCCAGCAGCACTTCACCCAGATCACCATCCGGGTCAAAGACGGCGTCCAGCCCGCCCTGGCCGAGCAGGCGGCAGTCGCCCTGCTGACCCAGCGCCACGGCGTGAAGGACTTCTTCACCTTCAGCAGCGACAGCATCGTCAAATCGGTGGAGAAGACCACCGCCACCCTGACACTGCTGGTCTCCGCCATCGCGGTGATCTCCCTCATCGTCGGCGGCGTCGGAGTGATGAACATCATGCTGGTCTCGGTGGTGGAGCGCACCCGGGAGATAGGGATCCGCATCGCCGTCGGCGCCCGCCAGTCCGACATATTGCAACAGTTCCTCATCGAGGCGGTGATGGTCAGCCTGCTGGGGGGGCTGCTCGGTATCGGCCTCGCCCTGCTCATCGGCGCTCTCTTCTCCCTGCTCGTGGAAAGCTTCCAGATGCGCTTCTCGCTCTTCTCCATCCTGATGGCCTTCGGGTGCTCCTCCCTCATCGGGATCCTGTTTGGTTACCTGCCCGCCCGCAATGCGGCCAGGCTCGATCCGGTGGAGGCACTGGCGAGGGAATGACGATGCACAACCTATCAAGGCTCGGGCTAAGCCTGATGCTCACCGCCAGCCTCGGTGCCTGCAGCCAGCAGAGCACCTATCACAGACCCGATCTCGACGTTGCGCCAGCATGGCAGCAGAAGAGCCGTGGTCTCACCGTGCAGCAGGCTGGCCCCTGGTGGCAGGGATTCCAGGATCCCGCGCTCGATCGCCTGGTCGAGGCGGTGCTGGCCGCCAACCCGGACATGCGGGTGGCCGGGCTCAAGCTCAAGAACGCCCTGCTCGGCGCCGATCTGGCTGACACCAACCTCACCCCCTCGGTCAGCGCCAATCTCGGGGCCAGCGGCACCAAGAACATGAAAGATGGCAGCGCCAGCAGCAACCTGGGCCCCTCCCTCAACCTCAGCTACGAGGTGGATCTCTGGGGCAGACTGGCCGCGGCAAGGGATCAGGCGAGCTGGGAGGCACAAGCCAGCGAACAGGATCTGGCCGCCACCCGATTGCTGCTCATCGGCAAGACCCTGGAGCAATACTGGCAACTGGCCTACCTCGGCTCGGCCATGACCCTGGGCACCCAGCAACTGGCCAATCTGGAGCGCATTGAACGCCTGACCCGCGCCAAATACGAGGCGGGCGCCGTGACCCGACTCGATCTGGTACAGGCCAGCCAGCAGAAGGCAGGCAAGCAGGCGGAGCTCGCCACCCTCACCCAGCAGCGGGCACAGGCGGGCAATGCTCTTCGCCTGCTGCTGGGCCGCAGCAGCGGGCCGCTCGCTGACGCTCCCGACGCCCTGATCATGGGCCCGATCCCGTCCCTGGCAGCTGGCATCCCCGCCGATGTGCTGGCCCGGCGGCCCGATGTGCGCGCCGCCGAACTCAGGCTGCGCAAGACCCTTGCGAGGGGAGACGAGATCCGCACCGGCTTTTATCCCACCCTGAGCCTGACCGGCGGTGCCAGCACCACCTCGGATACCCTGACCCAGGTGCTGCAAAATCCAGTCGGCACCCTGGGCGCCACGCTGGCGCTCCCTTTCCTCGAGTACAACAAGACCCGGCTCTCCATCGCCAGCGCCGACATCGACTACCAGATTGCCGAAACCGAATTTCGCAAGCAGCTCTATACCGCGCTGCTGGAAGTGGAGGATGGCCTGGCCGCCCGTCAGCAAGGGGAACAGCGGCTGCGCTATCTGGAGCAGCAGAGGGCCTATGCCCGGGAGGCCGAGAGGCTCGCTGGCGCCCGTTTTCTGGCCGGTGCCACCGGGGTGCAACCCTGGCTGGATGAGCAGAACCGCCTGTGGGATGCCGAGCTCGCTCTGCTGGCACAGCAACAGGCCCAGCTCAACAACATGGCAGGCATCTATCGGGCACTGGGGGGAAGCGATCGAACCTGACCCAGGCAGAGAGTGTGGTATCGCGATGGACATCCCGAGGAGGTCAATCGCGACCCATTCTGCCCACAAACCAATTGATAATAGTTTTCATTTCATCAAGAATGGGCGCCATCATCAGCTAGGAGTATGCCCATGTCTCAACCCGCCCCGGCCAATCGCCCCCGCCTGCTCACCGTCAAGCATGTTCAGGATGTGAGCCCGCACCTGCGCCGAATCTGCCTGACCAGCCCCGAGCTTGTGGACTACCCCTTCAGCTGTGGCGGTGCTCATGTCAAGATCATGCTGCCCCGACCGGGTCAGCGCGAGATAGTATTGCCCACCCCCACCGACAAGGGGCCTCGCTGGCTCGATCCCGCCCAGAAACCCGTCATTCGCACCTTCACCATACGCGCGTTTCGCCGGGAGGCGCTGGAGCTCGACATCGACTTCGCCCTGCACGGCGAGGCCGGCCCCGCCAGTCGTTTCGCCCTGCACGCCAAACCGGGTGACAGGCTCGCCATCTCGGGCCCGGGCGGCCCCGACCCCATGCTGCAAATGGCCGAGCACTATTACATGGCGGGGGATCTCACCGCCCTGCCCGCCATCAGCGCCATGGTGGAAGTGATGCCGGCCCATGCCCTCGGCCATATCGCCCTGCTGGTCCCCCATCAGGACGACGTGCAGGATCTGTCGCTGCCGGCCGGCGTCGACCTGCGCTGGTTCGTGGGCAATCCGGAACAGGCCGCGACCCTGGTGGCGCATTTCACCGCCCAGCCCATGGTCGCCGAGGGGAGCTATTTCTGGTTTGGCGGGGAAGAGAGCCTGGTCGTGCCGCTGCGCCGCCACGTCAGACGCACCCTGGATGCCGAGCGCCAGCGGGTCTACGCAGTCCCCTACTGGCGCAGCGGCAAGGATGAAGACGCCTACCACCAGGACAGGCACGCCGTGATGGACAGCTGACCCCCTCTTTATCTTGTGACTGGCGGGCTTCTTCCCTCGGGGAGCGGCCTGCTTTTGCTGCGGTTCCCCCGCCATCGTTCTCTCTCCCCCCATCTTCGCCTGGCGATTTCATTGCACTTGCATTTGAGACAAACACCAAGATAATGACAATCATTCTCAACAACTGCGATGAGCCGTGAATCTGTCTGCTCCCAACAGGATGCCGCATACGGGTTCCCCATCGCACACATGCACAGCAAGGTAACTCCAGATGGCAGTTTTGAATTCGGTCATGCGCGCCTTCGCCATAGAGGCGCTACCCACCCCTGCCGAGCTGCTGGCGCAGCACCCCTGTCCGGCCGACATGGCCCGGCACATCGACAACCAGCGCCATCAGGCACGCCGGATCCTGGCAGGTGAAGACGATCGCCTCCTGGTCGTGATTGGCCCCTGCTCCATCCATGATCCCGTCGCGGCCCTGGACTATGCCGGGCGGCTGGCACGACTCGCCACCGCCTATGAAGACAGCCTTCAGATAGTCATGCGCGCCTATTTTGAAAAGCCGCGCACCACGGTGGGCTGGAAGGGGCTGGTCTTCGATCCGCACCTGGACGGCAGCAACGACATCAATCGGGGATTGCATCTGGCACGCCAAGTGCTGCTCGACATCAATGGGCTGGGGCTCGCCACCGCCACCGAATTCCTCGACACCACCAGCTTTCTCTATCTCGCCGATCTCGTCAGCTGGGGCGCCATCGGGGCACGCACCACGGAGTCTCAGGTCCACCGGCAATTGGCCTCCGCACTGCCCTGCCCCGTGGGATTCAAGAACGGTACGGACGGCAATATCCGGGTCGCCATCGATGCCATCCAGGCCAGTACCGCCTCCCACCTCTTCACCGCCCCCGGCAGCCAGGGCGGCATGGTGGTGATCAAGAGCGAAGGCAATCCCGACGGCCATATCATTCTGCGTGGCGGTACCCTGCCAAACTACCACCAGAGCGATGTGGCGGAGGCAGCAGACCGCCTCACCCGCCAGGGACTCCCCCCTCGCCTGATGGTGGATTGCAGCCATGGCAACAGCCAGAAGCTGCACACGAACCAGCTGAAGGTCGCCAAAGAGCTCTGTCGCCAGCTGAGCGAAGGGAGCCAAGCCATCGCCGCCGTCATGGTCGAGAGCTTCTTGCTGGGAGGAAACCAGAAACCGGCACCTCTGGGTGAGCTGCAATACGGTCTGTCAGTGACCGATGCCTGCCTCTGCTGGGAAGAGAGTAAACACCTGCTTGCCATGCTGGCAGAGGCGGTCCAGGCCCGTCGCCGCACCCGGAGAAAATACACACACGCCGTTCAGTCTGAACTCGGACAACCCGTCATCTAGCATTCAGTTTATTTGTTTGCCACCAATCCGTGTCTGCCTCATCCGCACATTGTCCGGCATCGTGCGGATATATCGCAGAAGAGCGGTGTCAAACAGACCATAAATAGAGGGGATAAATTAATAGGCGGTGGGCGTCATGCATCAGCATGAAAAAGAGACGGGCCGCTCAGGCGTACAGATGAGTATCCACCGCCGCTATTTCATTCTGTCACAGCAGGTATCCATGTTCGTTTCTCACAAGGGACGAAGAAAAACGGGCTGTATGAGTCCTCAGTGCGTATAAGTGGCGAGGTGGCGTGGAAGATGATGCGCCACCTTTATTGGGCACATGATGGTTATGGCTATTCCAGACGAGGCTCTCCAATTAACCGGAGTAACCTGCGCAATTGGGTTTTACTGCGACATCATCTGAACTCTGAAAATAATAATGCCGCCCTGCAGGCGGCATTATCGAGAATCGGAGCTGGCGATCAGATCAGGAAATCGTTCAGATCCTTGCCCAGCGCAACTTGCTCGGCGATGGCCTTGGGCATACGACCCTGACCGGTCCAGGTCTTCTCCTGACCGTCTTCCTGGTATTTGTATTTCGCAGGACGGGGAGCACGCTTGCTCTTGGTGGTGCCCGCCGCAGCCGGAGCCGCCACGCTGCCGATCAGCTCACGGGGATCGATACCAGCCTGTTGCAGCATTTCGGTGAATTCATTCAGTTTGCGCTGACGCTCTTCCTGTTCGGCGCGTTCCTGTTCAACGGACTCGGCACGCTCGTTATATACCAGGTCAAACTTTTCTTTCGCTTCTTGCAGTTGCTCAAACGGCAGTTCACGAATGGCAGCGCGCAAGCTGCGAATGTTCAGCAGAACCTTCAGAAACTCGTTCATTACTTCCTCACAAAATTATTTTTGTATGTCACAGGGATAACACGATTTGAGAATAGCATGCCCATTGGATAACAACATAATGTTTTTATACCATCCGGCAGCGCGCTGACACCATATGGACATTATTCACCGTGGTTAATTCCCTGCCTGATACTTATTGGGAATACTCTCACAGACTTTATTTCCTATTTTCCCCGGTTAATCTCAGGCTCACCTCATCCGTTGCACACGGTGTTATCTCTTACCCGCGTCGCTCTGCGCCAGGTCATTTAGCAGCAGTGCTGGCCCTTATTGTACAAATAGTGCGCTCATGGCCATGACCTTCGCAGACAATAAACCAGGTCCCGTGTCAGGATGCCCCTTGCGCCTGATCCTGTATCCAGCGGATGAATGCCTGGATCTTGGGACACTGGCGGTGAGGGAGGGTCGCCAGGTAATAACGCGGCTCGCAGCGCACCGCCATATCCGGGAAGGGCATCACCAGCGCTCCGCTCGCCAGCGCCTGGCTTGCCAGTTGCCTGCGCCCCATGGCGACACCGGCGTGGTGGGTGGCGGCAAGGATCGCCAGATCCGCCCGATCAAATCCCATGTGCGACGCGCAAGCCTCCAGGGAGAGATCCCAGTGCCCCCCCCAGGTGCGCCACTCGTCGCTGTCGGTGTCCTGGCCCCAGGCCTGCCTGTCATGGAGCAGGCGGCACTGCTGCAGATTCCTCACCTCCCCCATCAGACCGTGGTCGCTGGCGTATTGCGGGCTGCACACCGGCACCATGTATTCATCCATCAGGGGGTGGATGGCCAGGCCCGTCGGGGTTCTGGCATCGAAGTTGAGGGTCAGATCGATGCCGTAGCCGTGCAGGTTGATGTGCTCGTTGCCCGTCAGCAGGTTGAGCTCGATGTGAGGATGCAGACGGGAAAAATCGGCGAGCCTTGGCACCAGCCAGCACTGGGCGATGGAGGGGCGCGAGTGCAGCGTCAGGGATCCCGACAGCGCCTGCTCCCTGATCTCCAGCACCTCCTGATTGATGAACTCCAGGGAGGAGGTGAGGGCCCAGAAGATGCGCTGCCCCTCCGTGGTCAAGGCCACCTTGCGGTGAAAGCGCTGGAACAGCAAAAAACCGAGCGCCTCTTCCAGGGCCGAGATGCGGTGGCTCACCGCGCTTGGGCTCAAGGAGAGCTCGTCGGCGGCGAGCACAAAGGAGCCGTGGCGGGCCGCCGCCTCGAAGGTGTGGAGCCTGGCGAGCTGATGGCTGCTGAGCAGCTTGCTCCTCACCCCCGGGTGCTCATCGCGTTGCATGGTTGGGCCTCCCTCTCTTTTATCTGGCGGATGATACCAGAAGGGCGAGGTTTGCATTCACCAGGAAGACTCAACTCACCCGTATGCGAAGACACAACAGGGTAGATGGCCATTTGCATCAACTGGGCTCATCCAAGCCACGCGTTTTATCATTTGTCACGGCAACGCTGGCGCCGTTCAATGGGATGATTCCGTCACCACCCCGAGAGGCTTTCATGACACACACCGACATTGCCGGGCTCATCACCCGCTTTCCCCTGCTCGAACCGCTGATCGCCCTCACCCCTGTGACCTGGTTCAATCCGGGGGCCACCTCCCTCGCGGAAGGATTGCCCCATGTGGGGCTCACCCGGCACGATGTGGCCGCCGCCTCCGCCCGGCTCGCCCGCTTCGCCCCCTACCTGTGCGAGGCCTTCCCCGAAACCCGCGCCAGCCACGGCATCATCGAGTCCGGGATCGCCGCCATCCCGACCCTACAGGGGACCCTCAATGGGCGCTACGGCGTCAAACTCACCGGCAGGTTGCTGCTCAAACAAGACAGCCATCTGCCCATCTCCGGCTCCATCAAGGCGCGCGGCGGCATCCACGAGGTGCTGGCCCATGCCGAACACCTGGCCATCCAGGCTGGGCTGCTGCGCGAGACGGATGACTATCGCACGCTGTTTTCGGACGAGTTCCGCCACTTCTTCAGCCAGTACAGCATCGCGGTGGGGTCGACCGGCAACCTCGGCCTCTCCATCGGCATCATGAGTGCCCGCCTCGGCTTTCGCGTCACCGTCCACATGTCCGCCGATGCGCGGGAGTGGAAGAAGCAAAAATTGCGCGATCATGGCGCCATCGTCGTGGAATATGCCGACGATTACGGGGTGGCGGTGGAGCAGGGACGCAAGGAGGCCGAACGCGATCCCGCCTGCTTCTTCATCGATGACGAGCACTCTCGCACCCTGTTCCTCGGCTATGCGGTGGCGGGCGAGCGGGTGAAAAAGCAGTTCGACGAGATGGGCATCAGGGTGGACGCTGACCATCCGCTCTTCGTCTACCTGCCTTGCGGCGTCGGCGGTGGCCCGGGCGGGGTGGCCTTTGGTCTCAAGCTGGCGTTCGGGGACAACGTGCACTGCTTCTTCGCCGAGCCCACCCACTCCCCCTGCATGCTGCTCGGGGTCCACACCGGGTTGCACGATGCCATTGCGGTGCAAGACCTTGGCATCGACAACCTCACCGCCGCCGACGGCCTCGCGGTGGGACGCGCCTCCGGTTTTGTCGGCCGCGCCATGGAGCGGCTGCTTGCGGGCTTCTACACCCTGAGGGATCAGGAGATGTACGACCTGCTGGGGCTCCTGGCCCGGGATGAAGAGATCCGGCTCGAGCCCTCGGCACTGGCGGGCATGGCTGGCCCCTGGCGAGTGGCCGCCAATCTTGAGTGGCAGAGTGGGCAGGGACTGGATGCTGCCAATATGGCCGGGGCCACCCACCTGGTGTGGGCCACCGGCGGCGGCATGGTGCCCGCCGAGGAGATGGAAAAATACCTGGCCTGCGCCCGGATCTGATCTTTTTTTCGCCCCCTTGACCCGCCGACCTGGCGGGTTTTTCTGCTGCGAGATCAGCAAGATGGCGCCTCAGCCCTCGCCACCATGACACAGACGGCCAGACTGCTGGACAGCCTGATTTGTCATCCAGCCCCACTGACTGGTTATTTTGTGATACGATAGAGACCGTTTTTTGACATCTGCGCCCCGTTGTCCCCTTTTTCCGGTGAGATAACCACCGGATCCGGCGACCAACACCTGCCGGGCGCAGCACAACATGTGCCCAGTTCGAATCGCTCCTGCGCGACCTTGACGCCTGGAGCACTCCCCTCTGGGCACCTTAGATAAGGAGATCGGGCGATGAAACAATATCAAAGCTGGTTGGGACAATATCTGATGAGCCGCCGTGACGGAGACCACGCCATGGCATCCGAGCTCGCCAGCTCCATCTGCGAATTCTGGCAGGCCCGTGGAGATGAGGCCGAGACCAGCAAATGGCAGCAGATCTACGAGCAGCACGTGGAAAAAACCACCTGACGACCTGCTCTCTTCCATAAAAAAACCGGCGCTCATGGCGCCGGTTTTGCATTTCAACGACCCGGATCACATCTGGTCGATCATGTCCTGGGCGAACTGGGAGCAGGAACGCAAGGTGGCCCCTTCCATCAGACGCTCGAAGTCATAGGTGACGGTCTTGTTGGCGATGGCCGCTTCCATCCCCTTGACGATGAGGTCAGCCGCCTCGGTCCAGCCCAGGTGGCGCAGCATCATCTCGGCAGAGAGGATGAGGGAGCCCGGGTTGACCTTGTCCTGGCCAGCGTATTTCGGCGCGGTGCCGTGGGTGGCTTCGAACAGGGCAACGCCGTCGCCGATGTTGGCGCCCGGCGCGATGCCGATGCCGCCGACCTGGGCCGCCAGCGCGTCGGAGATGTAGTCGCCGTTGAGGTTCATACAGGCAATGACGTCATACTCGGCCGGACGCAGCAGGATCTGTTGCAGGAAGGCATCGGCGATGACGTCCTTGACGACGATGGTCTTGCCGGTTTTCGGGTTCTTGAAGGAGCACCAGGGGCCGCCGTCGATGAGCTGGGCATCGTACTCTTTCTGGGCCAGGGCATAGCCCCAATCCTTGAAGGCACCCTCGGTGAACTTCATGATGTTGCCCTTGTGCACCAGGGTCACGGAGTCGCGATCGTTGTCGATGGCGTACTCGATGGCGGCACGGACCAGACGCTCGGTACCGGCCTTGGACATGGGCTTGATGCCGATGCCGCAGGACTCGGGGAAGCGAATTTTCTTCACGCCCATCTCGTTTTGCAGGAAAGCGATCACCTTCTTGGCTTCATCGCTGTCTGCCTTCCACTCGATGCCGGCGTAGATGTCTTCGGCGTTCTCGCGGAAGATCACCATGTCGGTCAGCTCGGGGTGCTTGACCGGGCTCGGGGTCCCTTCGTAGTAACGGACCGGGCGCAGGCAGACGTAGAGGTCCAGCTCCTGGCGCAGGGCCACGTTGAGGGAGCGAATACCACCGCCGACCGGGGTGGTCAGCGGGCCCTTGATGGCCACGCAGTATTCACGAATGAAATCCAGGGTTTCGGCCGGCAGCCAGGCACCTTCGCCATAGACATGAGTCGATTTCTCGCCGGTATAGATCTCCATCCAGGCGATCTTGCGCTCGCCTTTGTAGGCTTTCTCGACCGCAGCATTCACCACATTCAACATGGCCGGGGTCACGTCCACACCGATACCATCCCCTTCGATAAACGGAATGATGGGGTTGTGGGGAACCTGCAGCTTGCCGCTGGCATCGACTGTGATTTTCTGGCCCTGGGTCGGGATAACTACTTTGCTTTCCATCGGCATCTCCTAACTTCCGTTTGTTATCAATCTGATCGTTGCGCGCGGCCATCTTAAGCCCATCCATTTGCATAATCAAATAGCGGGCGTGCATGTCAGACCATAGTCGGGGAGTGGATCACAGTGCGCCTGAGGATCCCCTCCTCCCTCGCCGCCCTCAGGTCCTGACGAGGCGCAGGCCCCGTCCATCCGGACCTCTTCCTCTCTTGATGACAGCGTCTCCCAGCCCTCGCCGCCCCGAAGGCGCCACTCCCCCAAATCCCGTTCGCCTTTACATCGTCGTAACCCCTTTGGCGAGGCAAGGCGCGCCGTGGGACAGGCTGCCGGATCCGGACTAGGCTCTTTGCCAGTGATCGGGGCGCCCGGGGCGTGGCCGGTCATGAAGAGAGCACGACAACAAGGAGAGCACCATGTTTATCGTCACCAACCGGATGGTCAACGAGCAGGGCAAGACCCCCAGCGAGATCTTTGGCGAGAAACCCGCAGAGGGCCCCAACGAACTGCGCCTCGCCGAGGCCCGGCGTCAGGGCAAGCAGTGGCAGCTGGACCTGCTGCCGGATCAGATCACCGCCGAGATGGCCGCCAGCGTCGGCCTTGACCCCGACCTCCCCCACCCGGCCAGCGCCTATGTGGCGCGCAAGCTGCTGGAGCGCTGCGCCGGGACCGGCAGCACGGCCAAGCAGAAGCTCAAGACCGGCAAACACCTGCTGCTGTTCGTACACGGCTTCAACAACGATCTTGACGATGTGCTGGAGCGAGCCGCCGGGCTCGAGGCCCGGTACGGCGTCGAGGTGCTCTGCTTCAGCTGGCCCGCCAATGGCGGCGG
>NZ_CAWMFQ010000021.1:25563-32367 GCF_963866995.1 Aeromonas sp. ZOR0002
GAGCTACAAGAGCGACAAGCGCGATGCCATGGCCTCGTCCGGGGCCCTTGACCGGGTGCTGGAGAAGATGAAGGGGCTGCTCGACGAGTTCAACGGCCAGTATGTGACGCAACTGGAAGAGAAGGCCCAGAAGAAGTTCGCCGACAACGGCGAGGCCTGGGATCGCTACTTCGCCAAGGAGGTAAACAAGCGCTGCCCCTTCACCATCAACCTGCTGCTGCACAGCATGGGCAACTACCTGTTCAAGCACCTGCTGGGCAGCACCACCTACCACGCCAACCAGCTGCTGTTCGACAACATCATCATGGCCGCCGCCGACACCAACAACGAGCTTCACGCCCAGTGGGTCGATCGCATCCAGTGTCGCAACCGCCTCTACATCACCATCAATGAACGCGATGGTGCCCTGATGGCATCGCGCATGAAGATGGGGGAGCAGCAAAAGGCGAGGCTCGGCCACTACACCCGGCGGCTGGACGCCAGAACGGCCACCTACGTGGACGTGACCAATCAGCCCCATGTGGGGGACTCTCACGCCTACTTCGAAGGGGATGCCCTCGCCAACGAGAAGGTGCTGCGCTTCTTCCACACCGTCTTCAACGGCGGCACCGGCGAGAGCGCGGAGCTGTTCGATGCGGCCCAGAACCTCTATCGCCTCTAGCCACTGCGCAAAAAAAACCACCGCCCCGAACAGGGCGGTGGTTTTTCATTATGCGCTCACTTGGTGGCCACAAGGCCGCCAGGGGCTAGTGTTCTGCCGCTTCCGGCTGGGGCGCTTCGCTGCGCTCCCGTTGCAGTTCATCGACCCTGGCCTGCCATCTGTCCTGGGCCTGTTTTTGCCCTTGGGACTCGAATTCCTGGCGCATGGTGTCGATTTTTTGGTCAAGTTTTTCCATCAGGATGTCTCCTTACATCTCGGGTTACACACTGGCTGACGGCACTGTTTGGCCAACCTGCTCACCCGATTGGACACCAGGTTTTCCCCAATTGTCCAACAAAATACACGATTGATTATGCAAAAACCAATCTAGAAAATGGGTTAAAGCTCCTTATGAAACCCCATCACCCACCCTGAAAACGCCTGATAAAAACACTATTTTTACCATTCATATCAATATCTTGATATTTATCACTCGCTCAATGACGCCCTTGAGATCGGCATGACGAGTGTATGCACATTTTTTTTCACAAAAACTCCCCGATCTCCAGGTTTTGCGACCGGAAAGGCCCCCTTGTCCATCCAAAAACACGATAGGTTATGACACAAGCCATCTCTTTAATGGATAGATAATCCCCAACCCCGGCCCTGCGGCTTGCCAACCCGACCACCAGCAGGTTCGCTTGTTACCCATCCGGGCATATCCCGCCCCACTCCCGCCCCGATAAAATGAAGCCGCACCACGCCTGCTGAGCGGGTTGTTGCCGCCCTCATCCCCTCTCGTCGGAGTCATGACATGGATCTCTTCTGGTGGTTTGCCCTGCCCGTCGCCGCAGGCACCTTCTATGGGTGCTATTTCTGGAACCAGCGCCATGCCCAGCCCGACTGGCTGCGCCTGCCCACCCGCGCCGACTACCTGCACCAGCATCCCGAATGCGCCATCGACGATGAACTGGGGGCGCGCTGCTGCGCCTGCGGCTCCGACAAGGTGCTGGGCCACCCCCAGACCGGCTGGCCTGATCATCGCTTTCGCCACACCTGCCTCGCCTGCGGCAAGGCGCTCTTTCGCACAGAAGAGCCCCCTATATAAGCATCCACATTCGCCCTTTTTGTATGGCGATGTATGGCGATGACAGATGCTGACACCCGCGAAGCAGCAAAGAGCACGCGCTCGGGACAGGGGGATGGCGCAGGCGTCCTGACAGAGAGAGCGCCGACCAGGTCATAATGGGTTGTCGTTTGTGACCCTCTTTCGTACTATTGCCCGCCACTGCAAAACCCTTTTCCGGCCCGGGCATCACGCACGGCGCGGGCCCACAAACGGATAGCGATCCCATGACATCTCTGACCCACTGCTCGGTGCTGGCGATGACGCTGGTTGCACTGCCCGCCCTCGCCTCCGGTGACGGTGACGGGTGCGGCTTCTGGCTCACCGACTGCCCTCTCCCCACCTATCCGCTCTATCTCAACGAGAACGACACCCGGGGCAACCTGCTCATGCTGCTGGGGGATGCCCAGCATCACCCCCTCCCCTTCACCCTGCCGGCGGATCCGCTGAACGAGCGCAACCAGCCGCTGTTCTACCTCACCCGCCTCCCCCAGCCGGAGGAGGTGGAGGACCCGGCGCTGCGCGAGCAGCTCGGCAGCCGGCTGGCCGCCTACGACCCCTCCCGCCGACGCCCCCTGGGAGCCCGTGCCCAACGGGGATGTGCGCCTCTCGGCGTTCCAGTGGCGCGGAGAGGGGACGCCCCAGGGCTACCACTGCCGGGATCTGGCCCAAACCCTTGGCACCCTGGTGCAGCGCCCCGACGATGGTCATGCCCTCAACTGCTTCGGGGAGTATCTGCGCAGCCGGGATCCCCACATCAACCTGTGGCAGGATCGCGAGATGATCTGGGGGCTGGCGCAAGACGAGCGCCCCACGTTCCCGAGTCGCCTCGCCCTCTATCAGGCCGTGATGGCCAACCCCAAGGCTGAGCCCGAAGACAAGAGCTATGCCCTCTATCGCGCCATCCAGTGCTATGCCCCCTCCGGCTACAACAGCTGCGACAGCCAGGAGATCCCCAAACGCACCCGGCAGGCCTGGTTCAACACCCTCAAGCAGCGCTATGGCAACTCGGTGTGGGCCAGATCCCTCAAATACTACTGGTGAGCCATGAGCAGACCCCCTGAACGCGCCCTGCTGGCGCTGCTGCTGACGGCCCTGGTCACCCCCCTTGAGGCCAGTGTCGATGCCAGCGCCTATCACGGATTCTGGCTCTGGTCCGCCACCCGCCACCAGCCGGTACTGGAACAGGCCAGCACCCTCTATCTGCATCAGGGGGAGATCCTGGACAGGCCCGGCGGCCCCCGCTTCGTCAAACTGGGGCGGGTTCCCTCCCCCCTCAAGGCCGGGCAGGTCTGGCTGGTGGTGCGTGTCAACGCCCTCCCCCTCTCCCCCGCCCACGAGCAGGTGCTGGTGCGCCTCTACGAGGGGTGGCGCGCGGCCGGGGCCAAGGTGGCGGGCATCCAGATCGACTTCGATGCGGCGACCCGCCAGCTCGATCGCTATGGCAACGCCCTGCAACAACTGCGGCGCGCCCTGCCTCCCGGGTGCAAGCTCAGCGTGACGGGGCTGCTCGACTGGGCGAAAACGGGGGACGTGGCAGAGCTCAATCGCCTGCCCGTGGACGAGCTGGTGATCCAGACCTATCAGGGCACGCGCACGGTGCCGGGCTATCAGGCCTATCTGCCCGCCATGGCGCACCTGACCATCCCGTTCAAGGTAGGGCTGGTGCAGGATGGGGAGTGGGATCCCGCCTGGCAGACAACACTGGCCGCCTCCCCCCACTACCGGGGCGAGGTGGTCTTCCTGCTCAACCGCCCGGCGCCGATCCCGGGGGCCAGCAGGGCGATATCCTCCTTCACACCCCCTGCCCCTTGATCCAGCGCCGATAGCGGGCATTGCCACGCAGGGTCTGCCACTGCTGGCAGGCCAGCGCCAGGGCGGGTGCGACCTTGGGGCGGCTCGGCTGGCCACGCCCGAGGCGCCGCAGCTGGTATTTCACCATCGCCATGTAGCCCACCGAGGCCAGCACCTTGTTGCGCCAGGGGATGGGGCGCAGCTCGGCGCTGGCCGCCTGCTCCCGGTGCCATCTGGCGGGCAGATCCGGTGCTATGGCCAGCGCGGTGGCCATACCGACGACCGCCACTCCGCTGCCGAGCACCTGTTCGACCACCGGATAACGGCGGATCCCCCCGGTCACCATCACGGGCATGCGGGCGGCAGCCACTATCTCCTCTGCAAACGTCAGAAAATAGGCTTCCCGCGCCAGGGTACGGCCATCCCGGGCCTGGCCGTGCATGGCGGGCGCCTCGTAACTGCCGCCGGAGAGCTCCACCAGATCCACCTCGAGGGGGTTGAGCATCTCCACCACAGCCCTGGCATCCTCGGTGCTGAAGCCGCCACGCTGAAAGTCGGCGGAGTTGAGCTTGACCGACAGTGAGAAGCACTCCCCCACCTGCTCACGTATCCCCTGCACTATCTCCAGCAGCAGGCGGGCACGATTCTCAAGGCTGCCGCCCCAACGATCGCGACGCTGATTGGTTAGCGGCGAGAGGAACTGGCTCAACAGATAGCCGTGGGCGGCGTGGATCTGCACCCCGTCAAAGCCCAGATCCTGTGCCAGCCGCGCCGTGTGGATAAAGCGCACCTTCACCTCGGCAATATCGCGCTCGCTCATGGCCCTGGGCGGGGCGAACTGCCTGGAGAAACTACCGAGCGCCATGGGCACGGCGGAAGGGGCCAGGGTGGGCTGCCCCAGCGCCGCCGGCATCTGGCGACCGGGGTGGTTGATCTGCATCCAGATCTGGCCCCCGCCGCTTTTGGCCGCCGCAGCCCAGGCCCTGAAACGCTCGCCTATCTGTGGGGATAGCGCCGGGGAATCGAGCACCACGCCCCCAGGCCCCGTCATGGCGCGCCCGTCCACCATCACATTGCCAGTGATGATAAGGCCGGCGCCCCCCTCTGCCCAGGTGCGATAGAGCTGGATCAGCGCCTCCGAAGGGGCATGGTCACGGTCGGCCATGTTCTCTTCCATGGCGGCCTTGGCGAGGCGGTTGATAAGCTGGCTGCCACTCGGCAGGGTCAGGGGAGTAAAGGGGTTCATGGCAATCTCCTCGGTAGTGAGGGCCCCACCATAAGTTTGAAGCCGACTTGAAGGTCAAGCCCCTTTGTCGGGATGCCGCTGCGATGGGGGAAATACTATCCAGCCGCACCGCCCTTGCTCAGGGCCGTTGACATTCAAGCGGACTTTAACCCTAGAATTCCCCAGACCCCGCCCCCTCAGTCATTGGCATGGCGGGCCCATCAACCCGCAGCCCGGGAGGCAAGATGAAGATCGGTGAACTGGCCAGACAGACCGGCATGGCGGCCTCGGCCATCCGCTTCTATGAAGCCAGGGGCCTGCTCAGCCGGGTGCGGCGGGGTGCCAACGGCTATCGCGACTACCCGCCCGAAACGGCGCAGTTGCTGGCCATCATCGGCCAGGCCCAGCAGGCGGGCTTCTCCCTCGACGAGATCAAGCAGCTGGTACCCGCCGACATCAGCTCCTGGCAGCACGCCCCGCTGCTGGCGGCGCTCAAGGCCAAGGTGAGCGATATCGAGGCGCTGGAGGCAAGGCTTGCCCACAGCAAGCAGCAGTTGCAGGCCCTGATCCAGCTGGTTGAAGCCAAACCGGGCGAGATGCCGTGCGAGGAGAACGCCGCCCGGGTGCTGGCCAGCATGGGCATTGCCTCCCCCGAGGGCGCCGCCAAGGCCACCACATCGGTCAAGCCCGCCATCGTTTCGCGCGGCGCTCACCGTCACAAACAGGGAGAGAGATAAGGATGACGTTTGTCGAGATGGACCCCGCCCACCTGCCGCTGGCCCTGCTGCTGGAGGCCGATCCCGCCGCGTCGCGCATCGCCGCCTACCTGCCCGGCGCCTGGGGCTTTGCCGCCCTGGCGGACAACGAGGTCGTGGGGGCCTGCGTGGCGGGCCTGGTGGGGGAGCAAACCGCCGAGATATTCAACATCGCCGTTGCCCCCAACCGCCAGCAGCAGGGCATCGGCTCCGGCCTGCTGCGCTTCGTGCTGGCGAACCTGACCGGGAAGGGGATAGGCCGTGTCGAACTCGGTACCGGCAGCTTCGGCCACCAGCTCACCTATTACCAGCGCCACGGCTTTCGCGTCCATGCCGTCGTGAAGGATCACTTCCTCATCCACTATCCCGAGCCCCTGATGGAGCACGGCATCCAGCACAAGGACATGCTGCGCCTCTCCCTCGCACTGGCGCCGGACATCTCCACCCCCTGACCCGAGAGGCAAGCCCCGCTCTCCCCCTGATGGCCGCCCCCTGTGGTACACTCCGCCATCCCCTGTTTTTGGTAGGCATACGATGAAATCAGCCCGTCCCCGTCTCTCCCTCTCCGCCCGCCCTGACGCAGGCAGCACGGCCAGCGGGCCCACCACGGCGCGCCCATCCCAACGCCGGGAGGCCCGGCACCCAGGGAGGGTCAACGAGCGCAAACCGGCCCCCGCCCCGGCGGATCGCAAGCTGCTGCTCCTGAACAAGCCCTACATGGTGCTCTGCCAGTTCACCGACGAAGGGGGCCGCGAGACCCTCAAGGATTACATCACCGAGCCCGGCATCTATGCCGCGGGCAGGCTGGATCGAGACAGCGAAGGGCTCTTGCTGCTCACCAACGACGGCAAGTTGCAGGCTCGCCTCACCCAGCCGGGAGAGAAGACCCCCAAGACCTACTGGGTGCAGGTGGAAGGCATCCCGAGCGAGGAGCAACTGGCCGCCCTGCGCGCCGGTGTGGAACTCAACGACGGCATGACCCTGCCCGCCGGGGCGCGCATCATGGATGACCCTGCTGTGTGGCCACGCAACCCGCCCATACGCGAGCGCAAAGAGATCCCCACTTGCTGGCTCGAGATAACAATCGTGGAGGGGCGCAACCGCCAGGTGCGGCGCATGACCGCCCACATCGGCCACCCCACCTTGCGCCTCATCCGCTACGCCATCGGGGAGTGGACCCTCGATGGGCTGGCGCCGGGAGAGAGCCGCGCCCTGCCCGCCCCCGAGCTGGCACCCGCGCCACGACCAGCCGCCACGCAAGGCA
>NZ_CAWMFQ010000022.1:0-4854 GCF_963866995.1 Aeromonas sp. ZOR0002
CTTGGCCTTCATGATGTTGGGGAGGGAGGCGAAGCGCGGCTCGTTGAGGCGCAAGTCCACGGTCACCACGGCGGGCAGCGCCATGCCGAGGGTCTCGAGGCCACCGTCTATCTCGCGGGTTACCTGCAATTCCCCCTCCACCAGCCTGATGGCGGAGGCGAAAGTGGCAAGCGGCCAGTCATTGAGGGCGGCGAGCATCTGCCCTACCTGATTGTTGTCGGAATCGATGGACTGTTTGCCGAGCAGCACCAGATCGGGCTGCTCCTGCCCGCACACCGTTTGCAGGGCCCGGGCCACGGTGAGCGGGGTCAGGGTCTCGCCGGTAACATAGTGCAGCGCCCGATCCGCCCCCAGCGCCAGGGCATGGCGCAACTGCTCGGCCGCCGCCTCGGGGCCGAAGGTCACCACCACCAGCTCGGATGCCACGCCGGCTTCCCGCAGCCTGACCCCCTCCTCCACCGCGATTTCACAAAACGGGTTGATGCCCATCTTCACATTGGCGAGCTCCACATCGGAGCCATCCCCCTTGACCCGGATCCTGACGTTGTAATCAACGACCCGTTTGACTGCGACCAGCAGCTTCATGGCGGTCATCCCTCATACCTGTTGTGTGGGTCCACCTTGTCGTCACTCACTTTTCTGCTGACAAAGTGGTTTACGTTTACGTAAACTACCAGCACTACCCTAGGCCAAGTCGAGCGCAGAGGCAAGATGGAACGCGAAGCAATGGAATTTGATGTCGTCATCGTCGGTGGCGGCCCGGCAGGCCTGAGCGCCGCCATCGCATTGAAGCAGCAGGCCCCGGCCCTCTCGGTCTGCCTGCTGGAGAAGGGTGCCGAGATCGGCGCCCACCTGATCTCCGGCGCCCTGCTCGATCCCGTCGCCCTCAGGGAGCTGCTGCCAGAGAGCTGGCAGGAGGCCCCCCTCGGCGTGCCGGTGACGGATGATCAGGTCCATCTGCTGCAAAGCGACAGCCGCTCCCTGCAACTGCCCCACTGGGCGGTGCCACCCCGCATGCACAACGACGGCAGCCACATCATCAGCCTCGGCACCCTCTGCCGCTGGCTCGGCAAGCAGGCCGAGGCCCTCGGTGTCGAGATCTACCCGGGCTTTGCGGCGAGCACCCTCATCGTGGAGGAGGGCCGGGTACGCGGGGTGGTGACCGGCGATCTTGGTCTCGACAAGGAGGGCAACCCCAAGCCGGATCACGTGCCCGGCATGGCCCTGTATGGCCGCTATACCCTGTTTGCCGAAGGGGCGCGCGGCCACCTCGGCAAACAGCTGATCGCCCGATTCCATCTGGAAAATAGCGCCCAGCCGCAGCATTACGCCATCGGCTTCAAGGAGGTGTGGCAGGTGCCTGCGGGACAATCCCATCCTGGGCGGGTACTCCATGGCAGCGGCTGGCCCCTTGGTGAGGGAAAGGGCAACAAGAGTCAGGGGGGCTTTTATCTCTATCATCTGGCCCAGGATCAGGTGGCGGTCGGCCTTATCGTCGATCTCAACTACCAGAATCCCTGGCTCAGCCCCTTTGACGAATTCCAGCGTCTCAAGCACCACCCCCTCATCGCGGCAACGTTGCAGGGGGGCGAGCGCATCAGCTACGGCGCGCGGGCCATTACCAAGGGGGGCTGGCACTCATTGCCGCGCATGCACTTTCCCGGCGGCCTGCTCATCGGCTGTGACGCGGGCACCCTGGACTTCTCCCGCATCAAGGGGATCCACACCGCCATGAAGTCCGGCATGGTGGCGGCCGCGACGGTCGCCATGGCACTACGAGGAGGGGATGAAGGGGGACGGGATCTGGCCGAGTTTCAGGACGCGCTGCAGCAAAGCTGGCTGACCCGGGAACTGAAGAGGGCCCGCAACGTTGGGGCCGCCCTGCACCGCTTCGGCCCCTGGCTCGGCGGCGCCTTCAACTGGCTGGAGCAGCGACTCTTTGCCCTGACTTCTCCTTTTACTCTGCTGGACAAGGAGCCGGATTACCGCCAGCTGCGCCTGGCCAGCCGTTGCCAGCCCATCGACTACCCCAAACCCGACGGCAAGCTCAGCTTCGACAAGCTCTCCTCCGTCTATCTGGCCAGCACCAGCCACGACGAGGATCAACCCTGTCACCTGACCCTTCAGGACGCGCGCATTCCGGTCGAGGTCAACCTGCCCACCTGGGCCGAACCCGCCCAGCGCTACTGCCCGGCGGGGGTGTTCGAGATCCTGGATGGGGATACCCGGCCAAGGCTGCAGATCAACGCCGCCAACTGCATTCACTGCAAAACCTGCGACATCAAGGATCCCAGCCAGAATATCGTCTGGACGCCGCCCCAGGGCGGCTCGGGCCCCAACTACCCCAATCTGTAACAGGCTTGCCCACGCACACCAGAGCAGATAACAAGGAGACGCAGCCCCGGAACACCGCCCGGAGACCGTTTCCTGCGCTTGGCCGGGGGCTGTCGCAGGGCGACCAGCAACCCGCCATTCCCGCCGGTGAGCCCGGGCCCTCCCCCACACCAGGGCGAACAAAGAAGGCGACGCCGGGATCGCCCGCATCGGGGTCGCCACGGCTGATCCGACCTCGCCGTTTTTTTGAGCGAACAGGCTGAACCCCTGATGAATAGGCCCTGACAAGCGGGTCCCGCCCCTGTATAGTTCGCCGCATTCAGGTTGTCCATCGGCCTCGTTATGCTATTTCATGGGATCGCTTTCCGTGCGATCTAAGGCCGCATGAACCTGTGCAACCATCCCTGATTACCCATGACTTCTTAAGGGGGGACAGATGATCACCGCCTACATTCTCAACAACAAGGTGCTGGACATAGTCACGCTCGGGCCGGATGACATCGTTCCCGACAACACCGTCTGGCTGGATGCCTACAAGCCGGACACAGCGGAGCGAGAATGGTTGACGGGCCTGTTCCTGGAGGAGGTGCCGGACAAGGAGGAGCTCGATGACATCGAGGCATCCGCCCGCTTCTACTGGGACACCGACGGTCTGCACATCCACTCCCTGTTTCCCCAGCGCATCGGTCGCGACACCAAGGGTGTGCACGTCTCTTTTACCCTGCGCAACAACCTGCTGATCAGCATCCGCGAGGACGACATCGGCCTGGTGCGTCTGCTGCGCCACTACATGCGTCAGGACAGGCTGGAGGTCGAAGATGCCCTCGACATCCTGCTGGAGGTGCAAAACCTCAAGGTGGAGTATCTCTCGGATCTCATCGAGGATGGCTACAAGACCCTGGAGAACACCGCCGATCAGATCTTCGAGCCGGACCAGATCAACCCCATGCTCAAGGAGCTGATGGCCCAGGAAGAGGCCAACGGCCAGATCCGTCTCTCCCTGCACGATACCCGCCGCGCCCTGCGCTTCCTCAAACGCAGTCTGCGCCAGCGCATGACGGGGGAGCAGAACAAGTGGATCGACGAGATGCTGCACGACGTGGAGTCCCTGCTGCCCCATACCCAGTTCCTGTTCGACAAGATCAACTTCCAGCTGGAGGCCTCCATGGGGGTGACCAACCTGGAGCAGAACAAGGTGATCAAGATCTTCTCGGTAGCCGCGGTCATCTTCCTGCCGCCGACGCTTATCGCCAGCATCTACGGCATGAACTTCGGCCGCATGCCGGAGCTCGCCTGGGAATACGGCTATCCCCTCTCCCTGGTGCTGATGGTGATGTCATCGCTGGGCACCGGTCTCTTCTTCAAGCGAAAAGGCTGGCTGTGACGCCGGAACCCGGCAACTAAAGACTGCGGATTGGGGGGCCTGGCCCCCGATTAATTCCCGGCCGTTGCCGGCCTTGCAATGGCCTGCCCTGTGCCCCATATCCCCTTCATCACTCGCACTGCATGAATGGATACCGGGCCACCATGACCCTCTACCCCGAACACCGTTACGACGATCACGGCCAGTTGCGCCCCCCGCTCTGGTTCTGGCCCATCGCCCTCTTGCTGACCCGCTCGGTCTGGCTGTTTCTGATGGCGGGGGTCACCCGGGAGAGTGGCAGCGCCATCCTGACCCTCTTCTACCCGGACAAGCTCACCCTCTATGTCAGCCTGCTGACGGACGTGCCCGCCATGCTGGCGCTGCTCGCCTGCGGCGGCACCCATCGCCAGACTCACAGTGCCAGAGCCTGGCTCAGACGCCACAGCCCCTTGCTGCTGCTCTGCTCTGCCGTCAGTGGCCTGCTGATGCAACTGCACAGCCTCAATCTGCAGCAGTGGTCGTTCAACTGGCCCACCGCCCTGGTGCTCATCGCCAGCCTCTGGGCGCTCTGGTATCTGCTGAGAAGCCGCCAGTTGCGGGATTACGCCCAGGATCAGCCCCACTGACAGGCTGGTTCACTGGCGCGTGACCCGGATCTGCAGAGTCTGGCGTTCGCTGCCGCTGGCTCCGCCCATGCCTGATGGATTGGCGATCGCGGCCTCCCGGCTGCCTTGGGTTGTGGAAAGCTCCCCCACCGTCAGCCACTGGCCCGGGGCGCCGCTCACCTCGGTGGCACTCTGGCCGGTGTGTATGTTGCCTCGCTCCACTCTTGCCTGTTCACTGCTGAGGGCCACCTGCACCCTGTCCCCTATCAGGGTCGCGGTGGCGTAGAGACCGTTCATCAGCGGCATCATGCCCACCACCCTTCCCCCTTGCCACTGGTAAAAGGTGACCGGCTGATAGGACCCCATCTGCAACAACACGGGCCGCCCGGAGAGGCCACGCACCTGCCAGTTGTCACTCTGGCTGCGTTCATAGTGCCGGGCATCCCCCTCCAGCAGCCACTGCCGTTTGGCATCCAGGCCCAGCCCCACTCCGGCCTGCTGACTGCTGGAGGCGCCATCCACCCGCCACTCGATGAGCAGGCTTTGTGGCGG